>JBBRWF010000564.1:0-3315 GCA_038249405.1 Anaerolineales bacterium | reverse complement strand
TGGATGATCAGTTCAAATCTGGCAACATCTCGGAACAGGCTTATAAAGAACGCCGCGCCGAGTTGAAAGCAAAACTTAAGAACCTGCTTTAATAGACTTACCGTGCCGCGGAGCAGGCAGCGCATTTCTTGCGCTGCCTGCTCCGCAAGCCCAAAGTGGAAGTTGAAATCGGAATGATTGAAGTCAAAAAACTTGTCAAGCGCTTTGGTCTAAAAACTGTCCTGCGCGGCGTGGATTTTCAGGTTGCGCCAGGCGAATTTGTGGTTTTACTTGGCCCCAACGGTGCCGGTAAAACCACGTTTTTACGTATCCTTGCCTCACTTTCGCGTCCCTCGCTGGGGCATGTATCAGTTGCAGGGTTTTCACTCCCAGCTCAGTCTGCATCCGTACGGCAGCGCCTCGGCGTGGTTTCTCACATGCCGCTTTTGTATGCCGATTTAACCGCGGAAGAAAATCTCCAATTCTATGGTCGGCTTTACAACATTTCTGCAATAAATGAACGAATTACTGCCGTCCTCGATTTGATCGGCCTCGCGCACCGCCGCCGCGACATGGTGCGGACTTTTTCACGCGGTATGCAGCAGCGCCTGGCGATAGGCCGGGCAGTTTTACACGATCCGGATGTAATGCTGTTTGACGAGCCTTACACTGGTCTCGACCAGGATGCCTCCGAAATGCTCGACGATGTGCTAAAGAATGTTGCCGCGGCAGGGCGCACAGTGGTCATGACCTCTCACGACCTTGCGCGTGCCGAAGAACTGGGTACACGTTTTGATATTCTCTCGCGCGGTGTCATCTCTGCATCTTCGACCCGCGCAGAATTGGGAAGCGGCAATTTGCTTACTTTCTACAAACAGGCACTGGCGGGTTGATATGAAAGAAATCGCTCAAACCACACGGCCTGCCGGCAATTATATGCGTGCTGTCATGGCAGTCACCTGGAAAGATCTGGCAGCTGAACTGCGTTCCCGCGAATTGCTTTCATCGATGCTGGTTTTTTCCCTGCTTGTTATTCTTATTTTTTACTTCGCGCTCGAGCTTGATGTAAAGGCTCGCAATGGCATCACCGCAGGTGCGCTCTGGGTTACATTTTCTTTTGCCGGAACGCTAGGCCTGAACCGCTCGATGGCGGTGGAAAAAGATCGCGGCTGTCTCGATGGCCTTTTGCTGGCTCCGGTGGATCGCTCTGCAATATATTTTGGCAAAGCCATCAGCAACCTGGCCTTTATGCTTATTGTCGAAGCGATTGTTCTCCCGGTTTACAGCATCATGTACAATGTCAACCTGCTGAACTTGGGCCTGATCATGGTTACCCTGCTTGGTTCGATTGGCTACAGTGCAGTTGGTACTTTGCTGGCGGCCATGTCAGTCCAAACACGCACCAGGGATGTGCTGCTGCCCATTTTGCTCTTTCCACTGGTGATCCCGGTGCTTGTCGCGGCAGTCAAAGCCAGCAGTGGGTTTTTGCTCGCTTTGGATATTAGTGAGATCATTCCCTGGTTGAATATCCTGATTGTTTATGATTTGATTTTTATTGCAGTGTCCTTTATGGTCTTCGATTTTGTAGTCGAAGAATAAGCACAACATTTTAGGTTTCAAAAATAGGAGTTTCCATGTCCCCCCAACCCCGCGCTTTAAAAGTGATGAATGTTCTTTCTGTCTTGCTGGTGCTGGTGGCCTTTCTTCTGGCAATGTTTTACGCCCCCCTCGAAAAAGTAATGGGCGAGGTACAGCGTGTGTTCTATTTCCACGTTGCCACTGCCTGGGTGGGTATGCTCGGCTTTATTGTTGCCGCTGTGGTGGCAGTCATCTACCTGCGCACCCAAAATCTTAAATGGGATGTGATTGGACTGGCTTCCGTAGAAATTAGCCTGGTATTTTTCCTCATTGCGATCGTGCTTGGTTCCATCTGGGCGCGCCCGGCATGGGGAACCTGGTGGACTTGGGAACCTCGCCTCACCACAGCTGCCATTCTTGAGATGGTTTATCTTGCTTACCTGCTTTTACGCCAGGGTATCGAAGACCCCGATCGCCGAGCTCGCTTTGGGGCCGTATACACGTTGCTTGGAGGCCTGAGCGTGCCTCTTACCTTTGTTTCCATTCGAATTTTCCGCACCATTCATCCGGTAGTCATCGGCGGAGGGGGCAGTGAAAAAATGAGCATGACCGGTTCCATGGTCGGCACGATGTTGTTCAGCATTGCTGTTTTTTCTCTGGTTTTTATTACGCTTTTCTGGCACCGTGTCCGTCTTGGGCAATTTTCTGATTATGTAGAACAGCTCAAGATGAAAGTAACTCAATAAGGAACAATCGAATGAATCCCACTCCAGATACATTAAATTATATGGTTGGCGGTTATGTCGTTTTTGCCGTAGTCATGGTTGTCTATATTGTCAGCCTGTTTTCCCGCTGGAAAAATCTTAAAAGTGAAGAGCAAATGCTGGGAGAAATCGAAACAAAATCATAGTGGCATTTGAGCGAGTAATCCGCTATACTGGTACATTGGACGATCGTTCATAAGGAAACTCAAGTGCGCTCAGCAGCTCGGCCCGTTTTCCGTTGGCTTTTATTGTTCGCGTCCGTTTTGGGTCTTGTCATCTGCGGTATTTTGGTGAAAAGCCCAGAATTGGTGCATGCTTCTGCGCCTACACCCCTCCCGCTTCCATCTGGTCCAGATCGCTACACCACCATGCAGGTGGATATTTCCATTTATGAGTGGTGGATGGCTGCCTGGCAGGATAACGACGTGCGTTGTTCCTTTTTCGCAGACCATGAAGGCCTGCCTAATGAGACCGATATTGTTTCAGCCTGCGGGCAGCCTTTATATGATGATTGGAAGGCTTATTCTACTCCCTGCGAGGAAAGTGATATCAATGCCTGTCCGGGTTATTATTTTATCCAGGTATCCAGCAAACCTGCCAAACGCGAAGTAACCGTCAAGCTTCCTCCGCCCAATGTTTCGATATCTCTTACAGATTGCAACCCCGACAAAACCGGCTGGTGTACTCAACAACCAAATCTGGTTTTAACTGCCGAAGAACCTTTGCCCAATGAATCGATCACAGCCATCAACGGCTACATCGGTACTGATCCGTTTACCTGTGCGGGTAGTCGCTGTGTCTTTCGGCTGGCTGATACCAATTCAAAGGGCATCCGGCTCAGCTTTTGGGCAACATCCACCCATGGCGACAGCAGCAAGGTTTTTGATGCACTTTTGCGCGTGGTCGATGATGGTAAAAAAGCTGAACGCCTCACCTCTCGCTGGTATGTGAATGTCCTTTCCACCCAATGGACCGGTGCTCCAATTGCATCTTG
>JBBRWF010000563.1:0-3317 GCA_038249405.1 Anaerolineales bacterium | reverse complement strand
TGCACAGTGTTCAGTGTAGGAAAAGTCTACATGACGGCCATTGATCAAGACGAAATTATCGAGAACACATCCATGTTTACCCAGCGGGCATCGTTGTTTTCAAGTGCCGGCACAGGCGTTGACACAACCCTTTAGTTAGTGTATCCTTACGACCGTCCGGGCAGGCCCGGCGCGGCAGGACTCTGCGAACCCCGCCAGGGCTGAAAAGCAGCAACGGTAAGAAGACGTTCCTGGGTGCCGCCGGTATCCTGTCCGGATATTGATTCATCCTGCAGTTCAAGACTTTCTTCCTTTATAATTCAATTATGTCGCGGTTAAGATGGCTTTTCGTTGTGCTTTGCATGGCTGCCGGGGTTGGGCTGGGCCTGTATTACGGCTGGGCCATCAGCCCGGTGAAATATGTGGATACCACGCCTGCCATGCTGCGAGTGGATTTTCGCGCGGACTACACGTTGATGGTGGCTGAGACATTTCAAAGCGACCAGAATTTGGAAAACGCAGCGCGCCACCTGGCTATCTTGGGAAGCGAGGCGCCGGGGGAGTATGTAACGCAGGCGCTTGATTTTGCCAGACAAAACAAATACAACCCGGCAGATATCAACCTGCTGCAAAGCCTGGACCTGGCCCTGCAAGTATGGCAGCCCGGCGCCACCCCGCAGCAGGCAACCCCCATTGCAACCTTACAGGCTCAACCGGTGCAGCCATGAACAAGTTTTTTAACATTTTGTTCCCTGTGGCAGCGGTGCTGCTCGGATTTAGTATCGGGTTGGTGGTTGCGTGGGAACTTGCACCAACCAGGTTTATCGACACATCACCATCCAGCCTGCGCATCGATTTTAAAGACGAATATCGTTATATGATCGCATCGGCGTACAATGCGACTGGCGACCTGCCGCGGGCGCAGGCGCGCCTGGCAACCCTTGGTGACACGAACCCGGTCAAGGTTCTGGGCGAACAAGCGCAGCGTATGATGGCCAGCAACTCTTCGATGAAATTAATCCAGATACTGGCTGATCTCTCGCAATCCCTGCAATCAAATCCGGCGGCAGTTGCTTCTCAACCTGCGAATCCAGTTCCATCCAGCGTTGATGAACAACCCCCGGAACCCAGCGCAAGCCCCAGCACAACCAATGCCCCCAGAGCAACAGAAGCGGCTGCCGAGTTTACTTCCCTGCCAGAGTCTGAAACCCAAACTGAGGAACCAGCCAGCGCCAGCCCTGTGCCAACTTCTCTCGCCACGCTACCCGCCCCGCCAAAGCAAACGGCCACATTTACGCCTGTTCCAGCTTTTGAATTGGCGAAGCAATCCAGCCTGTGCGAACCTTCACAGCCCGCTCTGCTTCAGATATATCTTTCGGATGCCAAAATCAAGCCTGTGGCCGGGATTGAATTAATCATTACCTGGTTTGGCGGCGAAGAACATTTTTTTAGCGGACTTAAGCCTGAAATCAGCCCGGGCTACGCAGATTACACGCTGAACGAAAATGTCGAATATGATTTAAGTATTGCAGCCACCGGCACGCGCGTAACCGGGCTGCGAACCACCGGCTGCACAGATGCTTCGGGCAATGTTTATCCAGGCAGCATTCGGCTGGAATTCAAACAACCCTGAAAATTTACGGGCAGATTGTCGTCGGGAAAAGATGACTGGAGTATCCCTGAAATTCTTAAAAATCATATTACTGGTTGCCTGTGCAGGACTGTGCATTCTTGCAATTTTCACAAATGCAATCAGATTTGATATGCCAATCGGCTATGCTGGCATGTACACCAGCATGTCAGATGAATTAGCCCGAGCGAATTTCATCCTGCCGCAAACTGCCTCCTTTTATGGGCCTGGGGGAATTCCTTTTGCTTATCCACCTCTGGGCTTTTACCTGATGGCATTATTTGTAAAAATGGGGGTCTCTCCTTTTTTTTATCTCAGATATGCTCCTCCAGGAATTGGACTGGCAGGCTTGTTGGTTTTTTTCGGTCTTTCAAGAAGAATTTTTTCTTCAACTTCAACCGCAATACTGGCAACCCTTTTCGCTTCAGCATCCCCCTATTTATTTGAAAGTCATATTTGGGCCGCCGGAATTGTGCGCGGTCTGGCTTTTGTGTTATTTACCCTTTCTTTTTGGATGTTTATCAATTTAAAGCCCGGACAAAATCTTAATAAAAAAGGAATTCTGGTGGGAATCCTGGCGGGGTTTGTGGCACTCACGCACCTTGCCTATGTCTTTTTTTTGTTTCTCTGGCCAGGGATCTGGATTGTTTTCCATCCAAAAGAAAAAATATGGCAAGCCATCCCTGCAATCCTGGCAGGCTTCCTGGTAACTATCCTGCCCTGGTTTGCCATCCTGGCAATTCGGTATGGTTTAAATATTTTCTCCTATGTAATGAATTCACATGGTACTTTGTTGTGGACAGAAGTGCTTGGAAGTCCCGCTCAAATCCTGTCTTTGTTACAGGTGAGCATCAGTAAATTATTCGAGACGCCTTTGCTTGCCATTTTAGCAATTACAGGAATAGGCTACCAAATCTACCAAAAACGGTATGATCTGCTCGCTTTATTCTGCATCACTGCATTATTTAACATTGAAAGCCGCCGCTTTATTAATATTTTAGGCATCATGCTTGCCGCGCATTTTTTGTTCTCACTTTATCACGCTGCTTCTCAGAATAAGATGGCGCGACTTGGAATGTCGGTTGTCATTCTTCTGGCGGCAGTTGTTATTTACAGCAGCGGGATTATTCAAATCCAAAAAACAAGCCCGTCCATAACAACTTCCCTGATTGAAGTGTCCAAGTACATTTCATCCGAAACCCCAGCTCAGAGTCAATATTTATTTATCGCTGATTTTAATGAGGCCGAGTGGTTTCCATATTTAGCCCAGCGAACACCGATCATTGCACCCTGGGGAGGCGAATGGTTGGGCAACCTGGAAGAACAAACCACCCTCTTTTACGATAGCTTTGCTTGTGCACGGGCTGCAGATCTGCCATGCCTGGAGGACGCTATTACCCGCTCAGGAAGATCTCCGGATTACTTTATCATGATGAAAAAGAAATACCGCCCACTGATCGCACTTCTGGAAGATACAAATGGATGGGAAAAACCGGCACGGTTCAGAACTAAAAAGTTGCACCTTTACAAATTGCTGAGAGACAGGCAGCCACTGAACGGATAAGATAGAGTTTGCGAACAAAATCCATTCGGACAGAGGCTACCTGGAACCTTTTTTGAATTGATATAATGCTGCTCCTGCAATCGTAAGAAACGCAATTAGCAGGGCGAACGCTGTAAGCTTCCGCGCAAATGTTTTAAAATAAGG
>JBBRWF010000562.1:0-3337 GCA_038249405.1 Anaerolineales bacterium | reverse complement strand
TGGAACTTGCTTTGAAGCATTTGAGGGAAGCCTCTTAGCTTTTATTGCGATCTGGTAGAACATGTCTCGGTTGCATAGCTGCCAGCCTTATTGGCTGGCAGCTGCGATTAACCATAAAAGGGTTGCCTTATCCGTTGCAATTGATGAATCCAAATGAATACGGTGTGTCTTCCTATTTCGGTCGTTGGAAAAATAGGCGAAAATGCCTGGTTACAATGCGTAGGAATGGCGCTTTGTATTGCCGTCAGTTAATTGTAGGATGATTCATAGCAGTACAAATTATTCCTGATTCTGTTAGAGGGGCACTACTTGGATATCTACTTGTTTCCGGAGATGCATTGATGGGAAAACCTATCATCAAAGCCAACCGGCAGAAAAGCCAAAAACCGAAAGAATGGCCAGTCGTGGTTTATGTATGGATGATTGGCCTAGGGTTTGCTGGATATCTGACCGGCGAGTTTGTGTTTGCCGCAAAGCCACATCCTTATCACTGGTTGTTACTGGTGATCGGAATCCTGTTTGGAATTCTGATCGGCTGGCTTTGGTATCGTTGGCGCGGAGATATCAAAATCTGATGATCCATCTCCTATATGCAGAGATGCCCATCATCCCGTGATTTAACCTCCCGCCGATACTGGAATTGTGAAGCGGAGACTGATATGGTTCAGGGCGCGGCGCCTTTTCTCATTCTTTATGAAGATTGTAATCAGATGATCAAAACGGCAACCCATTTACTCACCCATGCTGGATTTACCGTAGTTGCGTCATTCGATTTACAGACTGCCTGCGCCAAACCCATGGGATGCACTTGTCCGCAGCATGGGACAGATTTCTGTACCTGCCAGTTCGCCATTCTTTTGGTTTATGGAGAGGATGCAATACCTGCCAGTCTGGTGTTGCAAGGCAATGATGAGCGAACCGAATTTTCGATCGTCGAAATACCCGGGCAAGCTATCTCACCAGCTTTTAAAGCCAAAATCATGTCTACGCTTCATCCCAGCAATTTTCTTTCCACCGCTTGGCAGTTCATGCCGAATGACTCTTAAAAAGAAGGTGATTTTCAGATGAAAAAAATGATCCATTTACAAAACATGACACTCCCCATTCATGGGATGACCTGTGCTGCCTGTATCACGCGCGTGGAAAACACGCTCCGGGAACTGCGGGGTGTATCTGCTGTGTTGGTCGATTTGGAAGCGAACCAGGTTTGTTTTGCGTATGATCCAATGCAGGTAGAAATGGGCGATATTCTGGACGCGATAACAAGTTTGGGCTATAGTGTCGCGACCCAAGAAATTCGGCTACAGGTCACTGGGATGACCTGTATTTCATGCGTGGCCCACGTCGAAGGCGCTTTGCAGGACCTTCCCGGTGTCATCGATGCTGCCGCCTCGCTCCAATTATCTGAAGCGCAGGTTCACTATATCCCGGCTGTGGTTACCATTGCGCAAATGATACGAACCCTCCACGCCATGGGATACCAGGCAGGTGCGTGACTTTTACGATTGTTTATGAATTTTATCTATATAGGCGTTATTGCCTACAGGATTTCCCGCTATATGGCGCTTCTACACCGGCGGAAAATTGCTTATGATCGCTTACAGTGAAAATCAATACCGCATTCCGCCTGGAGGAATATCTACATTGAAGATCTTTTGGAAAATTTCGCTGTTCTTGATGTTTGTGCTTTTGATCACCGCCTGTTCCCCCAAAGCGGCAAGCCCATCCGCAGCGAAACCGGGCGCAACCAGCGCCATGCAGATGAGTTCGGGTGGTCAGAATACGAAATCGTCCGCCACCCCTACGCCTGGCAGCATGAACAGCGCCAGCGGTAGCCATATGATGGAACCCATTAACGGGGATAACCTGCCACCCCCTTCGGATGAAAAAGGCGGGCAGCCGCTGGTTTTTACCATGGATGGCGATACAAAAGTCTTTGAACTGACTGCCAAGGCAGTGCAATGGACGCTGCTCAAGGGCGTCGTCGCGACCGCCTGGACATATAATGGCACCGTTCCCGGCCCGATGATCCGCGTTACAGAAGGGGATCGGGTGCGCATTCTCCTCAAAAACGAACTTTCGCAGCCAACCACCATTCACTGGCACGGGATTGCCGTCCCCAATGCGATGGATGGTATTCCAGACGTCACCCAGAAAGCGATCCAGCCCGGCGAGACGTTTACCTACGAGTTTGTCGCCCAGCCAGCTGGCACGTACATCTACCACTCGCATTTTGATGGCGACGTGCAGGTTTCCGCCGGGTTATATGCGCCATTTATCATCGACCCAAAAGAACCGGCCACGCCCAATCCGGATGTGGATGTTGACCTAATTTTTTCGGAGTGGTTGGTTAAAAACGGACAAACCTACGCCGCCATGCCCATGGCCGGGATGGAGCCGAATTACTTTACGATCAATGGCAAAGCCTATCCCGATACAGAAACGATCCAGGTCAAGAAGGGACAGCTCGTCCGGCTGCGCCTGACCGGGATTGGTCAACTTGTGCATCCCATCCATCTACACGGAGTACCCTTCAAAATTGTTGCTACTGACGGCCATCCGGTTCCAGTGGCAGCCCAGCTGACCAAAGACACGGTATTGGTTTCGCCGGGAGAACGCTATGATATCGAATTTGTCGCAACCGAAACCGGCCAGTGGATGCTGCACTGTCACATTCTGCACCATACCACCAACGACAACGTCGAACCAGGCGGTTTGATGCTCATGATTAACGTAACCGAATGATCCAGAAAAATTCACCCGGGAGAAGATGATAATGCGATCCACAAAATTGATCTATAGCTTAGCGCTTGGGCTGCTCTTTATCCTTACTGCGTGCAGCGGCGCCGGCAGCGCTGCGCCTACCCAAGTTCGCGAACCGGTGACGCTCACCTTGCAAACCAACCCCGATCCAGCGGCCGTCGGCCAGGTTCAACTCACCTTTACCGCATTGGATGACAAAGGCCAACCGATTGTGGGCGCGGATTTCGACGTCATCGCGGACCATACAGAGATGAGCGGGATGACCTTGCAGGGTAAGGCCACTGATCAGGGCAATGGAATCTATGCGATCACCACCGATTTTTCGATGGTCGGCGAGTGGAAAGTGTCGAGCCAGATCAAGACGGATGCTGTAGATTACCAAAAGGACTTTGCGCTGCAAGTGCAGTAATGGGTATTCGCTTTCCAACAAAATCCGGCCGTCCCGTCGATCTAACGACGCGGCTGGATTTTCGCTTTTTCGTCGTACACAAGAAGGTGTTATGACAACGATCAACATTCATGAAATACCGACCCCACCCACGGTCAAACCAATTGATCGCTGGATATACTGGGG
>JBBRWF010000561.1:0-3338 GCA_038249405.1 Anaerolineales bacterium | reverse complement strand
GGCGTCCTCCATTGATTCGCAATCTTCAGTATGCCTTGCAAGAATGAAAATATAGATTCCCCGGCTTTATATTTTTTCCTGCGCCAGGAATACAAAGCAATATCTATTCCAACGAGGAGAAGGCAAATAAGAATGACAGTGAGAATAAAATTATTGTTCATTTCGTTGAGCAGAGTCTATGGCTTGTAGGCTTGCAAAATGTGTTGGCTGATAGCGTAACTGTAATATAGCATATCGGCAGGCTGGTAACGACGCGGGATATCATTCCATTCACCGCCTGGTATCATGTTTGCCAACTTTTTCAAGTCTTCAAGACGGCTCGGAGTGGCGATGAACAGGGCATTTTTGTCTTTTGGTAAATTGTCTACAGATTGGCGCGTGACTTCGTAAAAATAGGCTTTTTCAACATCGGGCGAAAAGAAATTAAAATTCGGAAATGACAGGTAAGGCACGCCTGGTTCAGACAAAATGTAAAACCGCCCTTTATCATGGAGTGGGGAAATTTTTGCGGCTGTTTCGTACGTCAGTTCATTCGTGCGGTCTTCAAAAAAATGCCCTTGTTGGTATTCATTAAAATAAAAGTTGACATCCTTATTCATCACGCAAATGATGAATAACAGCAATCCCCCTGCCTGTATCCAGCGTGTTGATTTACCCAATCCAGGCAGGATTTCCAGCGCTTTATTAATCCCGATAGCTGTGAGAATTGCCAACCCGGGTGTGCTCATCAGCATACGTTGGCTGGAAGGCGGCCCGCCGGTGAGAGTGCTTCCCAGGATGATCGCTGCCCAGAACCAGATGAATATCACAAAGTAGCGGTCTTCCTTGATTTGACAGAATGTATACGCCAGCCCCAGCATAAAAAAGACTGCTGCCAGGGGCGTCAGGTAGGGTTGGGGAGAGTTAAAGAAATTTAATGGTGCCGGAGTGATGATGTACACCAGGCTGGAGCGCATGAACTGGTTGGTTAAAATCCCTGCCATGCTGTTCCCATTTTGCAGCCCGGATGCCACAGTACTGTTTTGAAATATTCCTTCATTATTCATTCGCGAAGCAAAGTAGTTCGGGTTCGCAGAGAAAAAACCAATCATAGGCGCTGCGGTGATGATGCCTGCCATAACAAAAATGGCAATATTAGGTAGATGAGCTTTTATTAATCCGCGGGTGCGCAAGCAAATAAAGCAAATTGCTGTAAAGCCCAAAACGGGAGCAAGGCGTGTTCCGGGATAGGTGTATATACACACCCCCCCTAATATTCCTGCGGCAAGAAAATTTAATGTTGACCCTCGTTTCATACCGCCGAACAATAGGCCCAGAATGAGCGTGGTGGAAAGCGAATCGACAATATTATCCACGCCTAAACGGCTGAAGTGAACATGCAGCGGCAGGCTGGCGAGCAAAGCTGCGGCTGTAAACGCCACTTTTTTCTCGAAAATCTCTCTGGCTACTAAGTACACAGCGATCACCGCAAGAGTGCCTATCAGAACGCTTACCAACCTGACCGCAGTGGCGCTGCGGCCCAATAATGCAATACTGATGCCTGTTGGTACAAAAGCTAGCACAGGTTGGCCTGCCCAGCCCATGGCGAAAAGATTCGTGCAGGAACCAAGTACAGCGCAGACCCCATGAGAACCCATTTGACCCTCGTCATTGACAAAGGAATATGGTTGTAGTTCCAGGTTCCAGAAACGGATCGCAAAAGCCAGCAGGCCGAGGATGGCAATGCTTAATAATTCCAGGAAATGGGCCTGCACCCAGTGGCCTGTATCTTGTATGGATGGTGGCTGCCATTTTATGTGTACCAGAACGGTAATGGTGAAGAGTGTAATATTGAGAAGCCAGGTAAATGCGAGTGCTGTCCCGATTGAGTTGGCAGTTGGCTGCGCAGCTGAATAGCAGGTGATGGCTGCCAGCCCGAGACTTGTAACCCAAAATCCAAACTGTGGTTTGGGGTGAGGAGTTTCCAAAGTTGAGAATTTGAGTCGGGCTGGCGTTACCTCCAGATGCTTAATCCCCCCAACGAACATCCATCCGCCGAACGCGTAAAGCACAAGGCCGGGCAGCGGCGATGAATTCTTCCAAAAATTTGGCAACCAGCTGGCGATCTCCCAAAACCCTGCATTGGTGACAGCCAGCGACAATAAATTCTGTCCCAGCGCGGCTGCCGCGATACTGGCAGCGAGCAGCAAGTAACCTTCCATTTTTTGTATATTGGATGGTTGAAGAGCGGAGAACAGCCTTGTCATTTTCCTTTGCGCCCAATTCCCAGCAGGGTGCTGCCGTAAATAACGTGAATATTTACTTCAATCAACCCGAGATTTTCCATGAATAGCGCTAATTCATGGCGGTGAAAAGGGTCTTCATCACCAAAAGGCCAATGTTTTCCAAAGGCCTTGCGCACGATCAGGTTATAGATTGAACTTTCCCAGGGTACTACTATCCCAACGAGGCCGCCCGGTCGTGTTACCCTAATTTTTTCACTGATCATATTCGCGGCAATTTCGCGCGTAAAGTGTTCTATTAAGCCGATGCTGAAACTGACATCGAAAGTGTCTTTTAGCAAGGGGAGATCGGTTGCGCTGGCAACCGCTGAGTAAAAATCTGGGCTGATCTGGCGCACCACATCTATAGCTTGTGGTGAGAGATCCAGAGCATAACAGCTGCTGTCGGCATATGTTTGGTTAAGGTAATGCAGTGTACGCGCAGAACCACAGCCAACCTCAAGCAGCATTGTTGAGCTAAGTTTGCCGGTAGTATTTGCCAGGGTTCGGGCGTATGCGCTTGAAAATAAGAACCGGATCCGCCACAATACCCTGTGAAATAGATCGGAGCTGGAGGCATGTACCGCCCAGAACGAATCCCACAAACCTTCTTCACCTTCATTGCGCATAATCGTTACGACGGTTATATTTTGTGGATAAAATACTTTAAAGGGCAAAGCTAAACATTTTCAACCTGGCACAGAACTAGCTTTCTTTTCCATGGAGTCAGGGTTACTTTATGCCCAGTTCGGAGCGAGAAATGACCATTCGTTGAATTTCGCTTGTGCCTTCATATATTTCGGTAATTTTGGCATCTCGGAAATAGCGTTCAACCGGTAACTCCTTGCTGTAGCCCATGCCGCCGTGTATTTGAACAGCCTGGTGGGCGCAAAACATGGCGGTTTCTGAAGCAAATAATTTTGCCATGGATGCTTCCAGCGAGAAGCGTTCACCGGTTTTTTTGGCGCGTTCCTTTAGGAGGCCCGACAGCAGCGTGGCGTAAAGATAGGTCGGCGTCGCCGAGGAAAACAGCGACATGTAGGCGCCGAGATTGGCCTGCGTCTCGACCTTCAGGCC
>JBBRWF010000560.1:0-3338 GCA_038249405.1 Anaerolineales bacterium | reverse complement strand
AGTATCGTGGTGCGTATCACCGCCGACTGCCCGCTGATTGACCCGGAATTGATCGACCAGACTGTGCGGCTTGTGAGCGAAAAACACTCGCCACACACCGATTTTGCCTGTAACCGCCTGCCGCCGCCTTTCCAGCGCAGTTTTCCAATTGGCCTGGATGTGGAAGTTTGTACGTTTGCTGCACTCGAGCGCGCCTGGCACGAATCCAGCGAAACCTTCCACCGCGAACACGTCATGCCTTATATCTACCAGGATGTGCATCTGGAAGAGCCGCCTGCCGGGCAGAAAACAACGAGAGGCAGCTCACCGCGCGGTTTCAAGATTGCCGTGTTGAACCATGTTCCCAATTATGGAACCCTGCGTTGGACAGTGGATACCGCGGAAGATCTGGCTTTTATTCGGGAAATTTTTTCCCGTCTCAAAGACAGAACGCAATTTACATGGTACGATGTACTTCGTGTTGTTGAAAACGAGCCGCAACTGGCAGAGATCAACGCCAGCATCCGCCACAAAACCATGACAGAAATCGATCACCGCGCCAAACACTGACCCATCGACCTGACTCAGCCAATTTTATGCCCTTGCTCACCCTTTTCTCTGCGCCAAAACCCTTCACTGACCCGCATATTGCCACCATCCAGCGCAATGCCATCGCATCCTGGGCAAAACTTCCGGAAACGCAGGTCTTGCTGGAAGGGGACGAACCCGGGCTGGCAGAGGCGGCTAATGATCTGGGGGTCGGGCATATTCCGGGACTGCCGCGCAGCCCAAGCGGCGCGCCACTCATGGATGCCATGTTTCGCCTGGCGCGGCAAAACAGTCCAAGCCAACTTTATTGCATCGTCAATGCTGATATTATCCTGCTGCCAGGCTTTGTTGAAACAGCGCAGAGACTCTCCAGCCAGATGGAGAGGTTTGTTATGCTGGGCCAACGCTGGGACCTGGATGTTGACGCAGCGCTCAATTTTTCTGGCGATTGGTCCAATCGATTATTGGAGCAATTGGCAAGCCAGGGAAAGCAGCACCGCCCGGCAGGCTCGGATTACTTCCTGTTTCCCGCTGCCTGTTTTGACGATCTGCCAGCTTTTACCATTGGGCGCGCGGGCTGGGATAACTGGATGATCTATCACGCGCGCAAGAACGGGTTCCCGGCGATCGACGCAACCCGCGACGTGACCATCATCCACCAGAACCACGATTACTCGCACCTGCCGGGCGGGAAACCGCATTACACTCATCCCGAAACAAACGAAAACATTCGCCTGGCCGGTGGGCGCCCGATGACGCGCTTTACCCTGCTGGACACAAATTACCGCCTGGAAGGCGGGAAAATCCTGCCGCAAAAGATGGACGCAGCCCGCTTGTGGCGTCGCGTTGAAGCCTGGCCGCTGCTGGCGCTGGGCTCCACCCGATTATCCAATGCCCTCTGGCGGCTCGGAAAATTGTTTCGCAAAAGTAAGACCAACACCTAACCCCCAGAAAAGAATAAAACTCCATGCGCAAAGGTCAAAACCCCGCCAAGTTCGTCAACCAGGTCGCCAAACCGCAGCTCGTCACGGTGGCCTTGCTCAACTACATCCCTTTCCTCAGCGGTTTCTATGCCGAAGCACTGGATGTGCTCAAGGTCAGCATGGAGTCTATGCGCAATCAGGCCGGGCTGCCTTTTGACCTGCTGGTCTTTGACAACGGCTCATGTTCCGAAGTGCGCGACTTTCTGGTCAGCGAGAAGGAAGCCGGGCGCATCCAGTATTTGCTGCTTTCGGGCGCCAATATGGGCAAGGGTGGCGCGTGGAACATCATGCTGGCTGGCTCCCCTGGGGAGATCATCGCCTATACCGACAGCGATGTTTTGTTTTACCCGCAATGGCTTTCACGCTCAGTGGAATTACTGAAAACTTATCCAAATGTGGGCATGGTGACCGGCAGGCCTTTCCGGACCAACCCGGAATACCACAGCTCCACGCGCGCCTGGGCCGAACAAAACGCAACAGTCGAAGCAGGCTGTTTCATCCCCTGGGAAACCTTCTGGGAATTCAACCGCTCACTGGGCCAGGATGAGGCCGAAAACCGTAAAATTTACGCTGAAACACAGGATTGGAAAATTAATTACAAGGGGTTGAGCGCCATCGCGGGCGCATCACACTGGCAGTTCACGGCTTATAAATCCGTCCTGCAGCAGTTCCTGCCCTTTGATATGGACCGCCCGATGGGACAGGTGAAACAACTGGACCAGCGCATGAACGAAAAAGGCCTGCTGCGCCTGATGCTGCCCGACCCACTGACCATGAACCTGTCCAATACCACTGACTATGTGCGCGGAAAACTTCCAAAAACCGGAGATACTTCTCAAAAACCAGGAAAATCTGTTTTTCAGCGCATTGTCAATTTCCCGCCAATAAAAAAAGCCCTGCTGGCAATCTACGACCAGATCTTTAAATGGTATTACGCGTGATTTTGTTATAAAACTCAGCCGCGCGCGCCATACTTTGCGAATACTCGGCCCGCTCTGCGATCAGTTCCGCATTCAGTTCAGCGGCCTGCTTCCGCAGAGCGGCATCATTTAAGCCGCGCAAAATGGCGGCGGCCAGCGCATGCGGGTTGGTTGCATCCACCAGCAAGCCGTTTTGTTCCGGTTTGATCCACTCACGGATAGACTCCAGATTCCCAGCCACCGGGAAACAGCCGCAGGCCATGCCTTCCAGCAGGCTGTTGGGCGTACCGTCATGGATGGTGGGCGAAACAATCAATTGCGCAGAGCGGAACAATGCCGCCAGCTCGGACTGCGGCAGCGGGGGCAGCAATTCCACGGCAGCGCCAACCCCCAATTTCTCAATCCACTCCAACACCTGAGGCTCACCAGACATGGCCGGGCAGGCAAAACGCGCATCCGGTCTAGCTTTCAACACCAACGGAATGGCCTGAAAGAAGACATCGTTACGCACATAAGCACGAAATCCGCGCGGGTTGACCACCAGCGGCGCGGGCGCTGGCTGCGCTGGCGAGAAAAAGACATCCGCGCGAATCCCGCCGCTGCCTGGTATGACCAGGCCGGGTTTTTGCAACGAAAAGCCCCACTGTTTCCCCAGGCGAATATCGCGCTGGCAGTCAGCATGCAGAGCATCCGCGGCTTTGAGCGCCCAGGTGGTGTAGTGACGCATCAAGGGTGTGGACGGGGCGTGCAGGGTAAAGTCGTTGCCCCAGACCGAAATGAGCAGTGGAGCCAGGCCGGATGCATCCGCCGCCAGCATGCCTTCATAGGGAATACGCATGGCATGCACAAGATCGGGCTGTGTGCGCTCGATGAAACCGCGCAGGCGCTGGGCCGCATTGGGGATGGT
>JBBRWF010000559.1:0-3340 GCA_038249405.1 Anaerolineales bacterium | reverse complement strand
TAACATTCGCAGCTATATCTCTACTGCGCGTAAAAACGATCAAAAAGTACTGAATGTTTTGCAAATGGCATTGGCAGGCACGCCTTACATTCCGCCAACCCTTCAGACCCGTTTTTACCAGTCAGCCTGAGCAGTTACGATCTGACTATATTTACCAACGAGCGCGATATTTTGCGCAATCTGTATCTTTACCTATATTATATTGAGCAACGCGGAATTAAACGCATGGCGCGCACCCACGATATTCCCAAGTCTGATGCGGTCAAAATCGCCACGCTGCTGAGTGACCCGGAACTGGTCAAAATTGCCCAGGAAAGCGGTGGCACGGCCTGAGGAGTTTTGCTCGACAAACTGGCTCACCAGTTAGCGCTGGTCAACTACGATACCAAGGGTGAATATATTGGTTACAGCAGTTCCTCGCCAACGTTTACCGATAATTATGTAGAAATTAACCAAGCTGGCCTGAAAAACTTCAACGCCCTGCCCCTGCCGCCCAGGAAAAAAAGATACTGGCAAATTTGCTGGGATCCACTGCGCGCGAACTGGAAAACTGGGGCGTACTTTCCACACTTGCCCCCTTGCGTACATACAGCACTCATCCGATCAGGTTAAATTCCAGCCGGTGCGCCAATTTTTGCTCGATTTGCTCAAAAAATGCGCGCCAGGTATCTGGTACAGCACTGCTTCGCTGGTCGCTTACCTGAAAACCAACCATCCCTATTTTCTCTTGCCTGAAAATCTGCCTGCCAAAGATCTTTGGGACACCCCGATGGCCCGTTATAAAGGTATTCGGGACACCTACGATTATTCCAACAATAATGAAGGCGTCAAGGCTGCCTTGGGGAAATAGATTTGATTTCCCAACACCAGGTCGATTTGTTCAGGCAGCGGTCCAGTTAATGGCAATTCCTTGTGTCTTCGAGATGGCGGCGCTGCCCAAGGGTGATCGCTAGCTTCATCCATTAATGGGAGACGGATGCCTAACAATTCATCCTGTTTCTCGGCCTGGCTGACAACTACCTGTACTTCTGGCTGCGTCATGCACCAGAGAGTGGCAAGGAAAGCTCATTGATCTTCATACGGAACGAAATTCTGATCGACGAAGAGGCTGTTATCGTTCTCGCATGGCTTTTTTTGCAATGGTAAAGCAAACAAATTGCCAAATCCGCCTCTTGGGAGTGTGTCCTGGCTGGGGAAAAAACGATCATAGGAATCTAACCAGATCTCTTGCCGACGCTCCATTGTTTGCGAAAGTAGAAAAGTGCCCATCGTGCGCGCCAGCGCAGCCGGAACAGGCTCGGCAAAGAACATCCAAATATGTTCCCCATTGCCAGAACGTGACCGCTCCAGAGCAGCCGGAACATTTAACAACAAACATGTTTCAAGAAAAGCGCCGGCATCTTCCTGCCAGGAGGCTTTATCAAAATCCGCCGCCGAAAACCAGCAGGTTTCGTCTGGCAGCATGGGGTAAACACCAATCGTAAAGTTGCGCCCCGCTTTATCCTGGGGATCGAAACCCTGCAGGTGGTTGGGCACCACAGGGTTGTGACAGGCAGAAATTCGCGATGCCCACAATCCTCACAGCGAATTTTGGGTTTTTCGCAAATACCACGGACCCACTCACGATATTCCCCGGCTTTTGTGGGGATTTTGACAAACCGGCTGGTAGCCTTGCTTGCCGGTTTTTACACTTTCAAAGCGCCGGGGATAAATATCCTCACGCCCTAGAAACAGGCTACGAAAGAGTGCAATCTTCCCATCCTGAGAAGACTGATTGGTGTCAGGCGCCTCGCCAATAATATTGGGTTCGTTCGTTGGATGGAGCAAGGCAGCTTTTTCGCGCTGCAACTCTGCTGCCCGCGCCACCAACTTTGACCGGCTATCTTCCAGCGTGGCAAGTTTTGCTTCATTTGCAGCGATCAAGCGATTGATTTCATCAAGGGTTTTCATATGGATGTTTTTAAACGACACAACTGTTCAAATATCTCAATCCTGAAGAGCATCCAATGCATCAAAGATTTCGTCGGCGTTATAAATTTGGTTACGGGCGTTTCCGATTACTTCCCGCAAAATGCCAGCCTGGATGAGTTTCTCGATATACTGCCGGGCAGTCTTGAAGGGCATTTCCAGACTGCCAGCCAACTGTTTTGCAGAGAAAATTGGACGGGTGAACAGGAAGTCGACCACTGCACCCACGTGTTCGGAGTTTCGGTCGGACTTCACCAGCAGTTCGTATTTGGCGCGAATCGTTTCCAGTTGCTGCATCCGCGCCAGGCTATCTCGCGCTTGGACGCTGACTCCACGCAAGAAAAAACGCAACCAGGCTTCCCATTCCCCGCGTTGAGAGACAGCCAGGAGATGGTCATAGTATTCCTGGCGATAGCGCTCGAAATAAACGCTCAGGTTAAGCAATGGTTGGGGCAGGATATTCCATTCGGCAAAGAGCAAAGCCATGAGCAGGCGTCCCATCCGTCCATTGCCATCCAGGATTGGGTGCAGAGCCTCGAACTGGTTATGCACCATCGCCGCCCGCGCCAGGGCAGGGGTATCTGTGTCCGAGTGAATGAACTTCTCCAGATATCCCAAGGCTTGCAACATCTCATCTGCTGGAGGGGGAATGTAGCTTGCGGTCATGATGGTACTTCCGGCGGGCCCGATCCAGTTCTGCGTGTGTCGAAATTCGCCTGGCGCCAGGTTCCCACCGCGCACACCTTGCATCAACTTCTCATGGATTTCACGGATGAAACGCAGACTGATCGGCAACATTTTCAAGTGTTCCAAACCATATTTCAGGGCTGTCACGTAATTATGCACTTCGCGCACATCATCACCGGGTTCGAGGAAAAATAACTGGGTGGATTCGTAGGTATAGAGTTCCGCCAGGCCGGCGCGAGTCCCTTCAATACGCGACGAAAGCACCGCTTCGCGGCGCATAAAAGGCTGGGTCAATAATCGCGGAAAGGGAAAAGTACCAGCCAACGCAGCCAGGCGACTTAGGTCACGTTCTGCTACCGACAATGCGGAAATCAACGACAGGGGTCAGGTTAGCGCCGGATGTAGGGGTGCCGGAATGAAGGCGTGGTAACCATTCTTGGTAAGGACAATCTGTCGATTTGCTAAGCAAATCGATGCGGGGCTGCGAAAGTCTTTGGGATTCATAGGATTTTGTATAAATGGGGGAAATACAGGTACTTCATAATAACTTGAGTTTAGAGATGGTCAATACGGCGCAAAATCTGCGTCTAGTTGAATTGGACCTTAATAAAAAAATGTAGTTACCGAAATCGTTACTTTTGCACGTTGTCAGCAGGTTTTTAGCTGGTTTTGCGCCTTCTTCGTC
>JBBRWF010000558.1:0-3346 GCA_038249405.1 Anaerolineales bacterium | reverse complement strand
GCTTTCATCCAGCAACCGGCGATCGGCGGCTGACGCGATGATGCGAACCTTCACGTACAACCACCTCGTACCTGGGTACTTTGTCCGCTGAAGTTCGCACACTCTTGGAAAGAGGATTTCAGACATTATATGGTCAGGCTGGATGGATCCATGTGGTCTATGAGAATGAAGAATCAAACGTGAATGGGGGCTTAACGCGTACGTTCGGTGAAACCTGGCAGTATACGGAATCCGATGGCACCATCAGTAAGCAGGTTTGGATAGAAAAAACGCCGGATGAAGCCATCCGCCAAAAGATCGCCCGTGTAGGAAAGACAGAGGTCAATTTTACGACAGGCACTGCAGCAGAAAATGCCTCTCTGCAAACCAAGGCACAAATCAACAATTTGCCAGACCTGATCCTCCAATCCATCCTTGACAAGAATGTTCTTAGGGAGGCGAAAAATGTAGATGGTGAGCCGTACCAGATAATCACCCTACAAGAACGTCATGATCCGGCTATTGAAGTAACACCGTTCACAAAACGTGTCACCCTGGATCAGTACAAGACATGGATCAATCAGGAAACGGGTTTTATTTGGATGACACAAATCATCTATCAGTTCGAGGACGGGAGTGAACTGATCAATCAGACCATGCGCTATTCAACGATGGAGCGCATAAATCAACCGCCTCAAGAGGTGCTTGACTTGCTCAAGGAGGTTCTCCCATAAATTAAGGTCAACTTTTGAGGGGAACGTGTAGCACGGTAACGCGCTCTCGTTCCCCTGATACAGTTTATTGGAAACAGGCAGTATTTTACTTGTGGTTTTTGGCGATGCGGAAATTTTTACATACTCATCATTGCAAATAGGATAAGCCTATGTCAATAAGAATATTAATTGCAGATGATCAACCGCTTTTTCGCTGTGGTATTCGAAGCCAGTTGTCACCTTACCAAGAATTTGAAGTGGTTGGTGAAGCAACGAACGGGCATGAAGCGACAGACCTTGCCCTCAACGTTCATCCTGATATTCTATTGCTTGAGGTGAGCATTGCGTCGGCTGAGATTTCTCAGATCATCCAACAATGCTTGAATGGAATCGACCGCGAAATGAAGGTGTTGGTTCTGACTTACCAACGTAGTTCTGATTTGATCGAAAAATCTTTAAAAGAAGGCGCGCGAGGATTTGTTTTGAAGGAAGAAAGCCCGAATGTTCTAATTGAAGCAATCCGGTGGTCACATGCGGGAAAATATGGCTCAGTCCTGCTTCTGCCGAACTGGTGGCTAGAAAGTTAGCGAGAAAGAACTGCAAAATAGAATTTCAAGAACTAAGCGAGCGAGAATTGGATATCCTCAAACGCCTTGGACAGGGGCAAAGTAATTATCAGATTGCTGAGCAGTTATGTATCGCAGAAAGAACTGTGCGATACCATATGGAAAAGGTTTTGAACAAGTTGGGTGTCAAAAACCGTATTGAAGCTGTCGCGAAAGCGACGCAAAACGGCTGGTTTATCCTCTAAACGTTTTATAGGTCCATTATCTCGAGGAGATTAATAATTAAAATGTCGAACCTCATCGGTTATATTTAATAGCTGACTTTACCTTCTTGAGCTGATTTTTTCAGTTATTCGCATAAATTGTCCATCCAAGGCGCAAAGCATGGTGGGTAAATGAATGCGGAAAGCAATACAGTTAGTGCAAGAAAGTAACCTGGTCAAACAAATGCAGCGCGAAGCCCAAGAAACAAAACTGGAGAAAGTATGATCGCATCGGCTTATGGCTGGGTGCGATTGCTGCGCTACTGCCGACTGCTGTTCACAGTGGCCCATCGCCCTGGTATTTGTTGATTCCCGGATTGACAGGGTATGCGTTGATTCTCTGTTCTTTGGCTGTTCTTGGCAGACGATTCGGGATTGCACCAGCGGATCGAGGATTAACGTGTCGTGGCCCTTACCAGTTGGTCAGGCACCCAATGTATCTTGGAGAGCTGATTTTTCGTGCAGCACTTCTGCTCAGTTCCAATAACCTGTTGGTGGATATTTTGCTATTCGTGATCCTTACGGCTCTACAATGCTGGCGCATTCGCCGGGAAGAGCAATGGATTTCCGGGTATGGCTGTTATGCAAAAGTGGTTCGTTGGCGTCTGATTCCATGTTTATGGTAGAGATTGAAAATTCTGGTATTGCACTTTGATAATCTCCAGGGCTAGGATAAGCACATTCCAAATGCTAGAATAGAACTGAATTGGTAGAAGTCACCTCCAGTCGCTATTATCGTCTCGCTTTTTCCATTGATCGTTTGAGCGGCTGAATTCGAAAAGGGATCTTGCGGTTTTGCCCTATTCGGATCGGCCGCTTTTGATTCCTGTTTATATCTGTGGAGAAACTTGCAAAGGATTGTGCTCACGACATGCTCAGAACCTACTCGTTCCTTTTTTTCTCGCTGGCATTTGGATCTTCCTTTCTTCTCAAGATTGCCCATCTACCGGTGCCCTTAATAGAATTTACGGCAGCCAGCATCTTCGCCGCAGCCATCCTGAGCAACCTCATGTTTATTCGCACCACAGGCGCAGCGATAGGACTGGCGGGATTGCTGCTCACCTACCACGCAGCTTCAATTCACGGCCCGGTGCTAATTGGCCTGTTAACCATTCTGGGAGTGCTGCTATTTACGGCTACCGCCTTGCTGGTTGCTGCTGACGTTTCCACCGCGAAGGAGAAACCGCTACATGAAGCTTAATTTTTCGAAGATTCTATTTTCTCGGACCAGGCGGGACCGTTTCACTGTCTTAATGGCTGCGTCTCAGCCTGATCCTGCTCTGTTGGCCGTGCTTTCGAGCAATGGCAATATCACCATAAAAGAGGCATTTACCACGCAAGGCGTTCTTCATAACCTGGACCAGGTCAATCTCGTTATCTTGGGCGATGTTCTTCCCATGCCTGGTTTCGCGCCCGAGGTTTTGACCCGGACGCTCGAAACCAGCGGCGTAGCCGTCGTTTCACCCGACCTGTTTTTAGAACAGCCGGAAGAATGGCTAGCCCGCGCACGCCTGGCCAGCGCCCGGCATGTCAACATCCTGCCTTCCCGCCAGGTCAATCTAGTCAACTGGTCAGGCGGGGTTGGAAAAACCACCCTGGCAATGGCAATGTGCAAGCGTTTTGTTGAACGTACCAGTCTGCCTGCTGCTTTGCTGGAACTGAGTATGGGCGGCTGCGCACTCCACGCCCGCGTTTCTGCGGAAGCACCGGAATTTTTCGCCATCGCGACGCAAAACGTGCCGCCGGCCCGCTGGCATGGCGTGAGCTTATACCCGATGGATGGGCGGACGGCGGAGGTGATGTGGAGCGATGAACCAGAGCGTGT
>JBBRWF010000557.1:0-3348 GCA_038249405.1 Anaerolineales bacterium | reverse complement strand
TGTTGCCACCCAATAACATTTCATCACTTAATTTGTAAAGGTCCGACTTTCACTTTGTTCCCCTTTTTGAACCATGCCAGTTTTTTGCTTTTTTTTCTCAGTGTATCCATGACTCCGTGGTAAAAAAATTGTATTACCTTTATCTGACCCTTACACAATTTTCCCGAATCACGAGCAAGAATTTTTTGCTTGAAAACCATGCGAACAGAAATGCAAAGATGAGCGCCTCACCCATAACAAAACTCACCGCGAAACTATCCTTTCGCGGTGAGTTTTGTTATTAAAAACTTAATTCAAACTACATTTTTGCCAGCAGTTCTTTTTTCTTCGCCTTGAATTCTTCATCGGTCACAATATCCTGCTTGCGTAATTCATCCAATTCAGCGATCTGCGCAGGGATGCTTTCATTGCGCTGCGCATGATTACCGGTCCCTTCATAACCGAGTTTTTCCTTGGCGTTCAACATCGCGGTTTTGAATTTAACCGGGTCGCCGATCCGCTTGAACAGGTTGACCCCTGTCTCACTGGCGGTCATGATCTCAACATCACCATAATCGAACAATCTGCCGAAGAAGCTCTGAGTCATCTTGACATCGTTGACTTTTTCCAGCGAAGAGTCGACCACGTTCTTATTAATGATGCCGGATATCTGGATCACGCGGCGGTTCGTGACAATATATTGATGATTATTCCAGATCAGAATATCCCGCGTCATGATGGCAAGCGGCACCAATGCGAGCAGAAAGCCAAATGCCGCCAGAGGGTTGGCAAGTGTCATCGTGATAAAAGATACGATCACGATCAGCGTGACAACGATTTCCGCGACGATCGAACTAAAGAGGACAAATCCATGCTGTCGTGTGATCAGGATGATGCGCTCATTTTCGCCCAGCATGTTTTCGATATAATTTTTTGCCATGTTTTTCTCCTGTCGTAAACGGAAAATAAAAGTAAGCGTATTGTACTCTTTTTCAAAAACAGCCGCCTCATTCCAAAGGCGGCTGTTACTTGTATTGCTTATGCTGTCTGTTAGGGCAGTCTCACTGTGACATCTGCACTCCAGAATAAGTTTACGCTGAAATCATCCAGAGTTGGGGTAATGCTGATTGTATATACTCCCGGTTCGAGGACTGCGCCGCCGCTTTTCCATTTATAAAAATAGTCCTCCAATGGCCAGGAACTGCATGCATTATCACCGCCAAAGATGCAATAAGGAGCGTTGTTTTCGGTATGATCGTAAATTGGATCGTTATTTTTGGTGACCGAGAAATTAACATTTTGCACACCGTCCGCTTTGCCGGCCTCGACTCCATTTTTTGTGATGATGAATTGGATAAACGAGTCAGCTGAAAACGCGACGGAGCAATCATATACATCGATTCCATTGTCGCTGAAGACTCCTCCCTGACCGCAGGTGCCCGGCCCGGGCGAGGCTTGAGACGTATCCGGCAAGGGAGGCGGGACCGGCGTGCCAAAAGCCACCAGTTCAAGAGACGCTACTTCCACGTTGCAGGAAATATCCTGGTTGCCGGCACTGATCCAGCCTTTATCGAGTGTTGTTATGTCTTGTACATATGCCCAGCTTCTGCCGGGAGGAATTCCATTCGGAGCGAATCCCAATGGGGTCACAATACTATTAACAGGCAGAAGTCTGATCCGTGGGTTATACGCGGTACCTGGTCCATATCGAAGATTCAACTCTCTGAGAAGAGTGCAGCTTGAGCTGGGGGTGATGGTCGCTTGAGCAGATATGTCAGTCGGGGTGGATTGTGTTGTTGTGGGCTGTAAAGTTTCAGTGGGAATCGATTCGGTCTGAGCATCCTGAGTGGCGGTTGCTTCGGGCGGTTCTGATGTCAGTGACGAGGGGGTGCCGCAGGCGAGAATGGTCAACATTAAAAGGAAAGGTAATGTCATCCAACGTGGAAAAAAATTGATGCTCATCATTGACCTCCGGCCAGTTCATCGTGTCTTTGTTTGACCTCTTCAAATTTAGGCTGACAATAATTTTTGACAATATCATTTTGAATGATCAAATCGACTGTGTTTTCAGCCTGTGCGATACATTGATTGAATGCATCCATTGAATTTTGGTAGACGGGAATCGCACGCTCGTAATCCTGTTTAATTTCAAGCGCGTTGGCCTGCCATTGATAGACAGTACCGAGATATTCATAAGTCTGCGCCAGATAGCGGCGATAAGATTCGTGTTTTGGCGCCGAAGCTTCAAAGGCTTTTTGTGCTGACCCTAAAACCTGAATGGCTTCATTGAAGGCGCTCAATGCAGAATCGATATTTCCCTGATAGAGCAAAACCGAGCCTTTTTGGCGGTAGGCATTTCCCAAAGCCAGGTTTGCAAGGTCTGTATCAGGCGTCCCTGTTTGAGCGGAGTCTATTTTTAAACCCAGCACTTTTTGAAACGACAAAACCGCCTGTTCTGTCAATTGCAGGGATTGCGAATCAACCTCCAGCCCCGCGGCTTTCGCACTATCCAATAGCTCAGAAGATCTTTTGATATAAACACTGCCAAGACCAAGATAGGCCTTCGCGTACTGGTCATTAAGAGAAATTGCCTGAAGATATGAATCTTCAGCCTTCTGCCAGAGAGCTTCCTGCTGGTCTGGTTTGAACTCTGCAAGGAATAAATATTCGCGCCCAAGAAAGAATTGCACAATTTCAGATTGTGGAGCCGCCTCTTCAGCTTTGACGAAGGCCGCGAGTGCGTCTTCAGTCTGACCTAATTGTTCCTGCGCCAACCCCATGGCGATAAAAGCAAGTGAAATGGACTGCCGTTCCAATTCGCCCTGCACGCTGATTCCGGGATCGTCGAGATTCACCACGCGAATGGGCTTTCCGATCTGTGTGCTGCCCTGAATATCTTCAAATTTATATTTATCCTGCGGAGCGATCCAGAAATTCAAGATCAACTGTGGAGGGTTCGTGCGCGTGTCGATATATCCATAAAGCAATAGATCGGCATTAAGATCAGATGCCGTTTTTTCAGCCGTGTCCGGCTGCGCTAATGGCACACTGGTCCGCGTGAACAAGTTGCCTTCATTAGGCCAGACAACCAAATTTGAATCTTCTTTTTTAAGTTCATCCCGCAGGTAGTTTACAGTCCATCCGCTCATGTTCTGACCGGCTTTCGATGAGCGAATTATGCCATTTGAATCCATTTGGCCAAATTCTGCCACGGCAATATTGAAAACTCCATTGGGCATCACGTGAGCAGCAAACACATTATTGACCGCCAGTATCACCACGATAACAATGATGGCAAGCACTGCCTGCACCCAGCGGGCGCGCACCAATCACTGAGTCAGCCCGGCCTCTTTCCGCGCGGTCTTCTGA
>JBBRWF010000556.1:0-3369 GCA_038249405.1 Anaerolineales bacterium | reverse complement strand
GCGGTCCCGACGGGGATCGGTCCCGCAATCACTTTCTACTATTCAATGTATTGCTGAATAACTTTATATTAGAAAACATAAAATTAGTATGTTTTGCCAAAATTTTGTTGTGTTACTTTTGTTGCCCTGAATATGATCGGCCAAGCGTTGTATTCGCCAAAGCTAAGTTTGCTCTGGAATTCATTGTAATATTCTCGTAATACGTCTTATTGAGTATCAACGCCTCAATTCTTACCTGAAATTTAACGGCTTTTTGGTCCCGGCATGACAATTGCAGGCTTGCCCGACACCGCATTCCAGGGAAGCCGTAGGCGAGTTTAAACTGCTGTGGAGAACGCAGACTTGCGTTGTCCTCGTTATTGGATCATTGTCAATCTCGCGCCCGCCACCGTCCGCAAAGAGAAATCTTCATACGGTATCTCCGTTATGCTTGGCAGCATCGTCACCGATGATCTATCCAGTTACACGATTGTAGTGGAGAAATTGCAACTTGGTCATCAGGTGTGCCAGTTCCATGTCTGCCGTTGGGTGGGCTGGGCGCTCAAAGAATTACGAGAAAAGATTCCAAAAGAATGGCTGTGGATGTTACAACTTCTTGATGTTTTGCACCCAGACGGCAGTCAACGTTTGCATGCACTGTGGAAACAATTACCCGGCCGCTGTCCTGGACAAAACAAATCGCGATCTGCTTTGGAACAACTGTGCGACTTGCTTCTGTGGTTGGCATACTTATTGCACTTTCCAATCCGAACCCGAGGTTCCTTGGACAAATAACGTGATTGAACGGATCATTGGTCAGATGAAGATGCGTACCAGAACAGTTCGTGGTTATAAATCCTGGAAAGGCATGGAAGTTGGCTTGATGCTGGCTGCTACTCCCGTCAGCTAATCTAATTATTATCGGGATTCCCTTTTATCTTTTCCTTTCCCATATTTCGCCCACCGTTTATGTTACGGAACATTATCCTGCTTGACGAAATGAATTTTATATCGGATAATATACATAAGTTGTGTATTATCCGATATAAAAATGAAAACTGATTTATTACACCCTTTTGACAACATTCCTTATTTCACGCTGGAAGGCTTCAAACAAGCTGCGGGAATGGAATCCCCGCACCAGGTTCGTACCCTGCTCCATCGCTGGAGGCTGGCCGGTCACATCCTTCAGCTCAAAAAAGGCGTGTACATGACACGTTATTTTTATGAACAGCATCGGGCAGATTACCTGTTCTCTGCGGCGGTCAGCGCAATCCTCATTCCACAGTCCTATCTTTCCCTTGAATTCATCTTACAGCAACACAACCTCCTGACAGAAGTGACCTATCCCATTACGTGCATCACAACCAAAAACACCCGCAGAATCATCAACCCCATCGGAACATTCTGGTACCGAAACATCAGAGACAATCTTTACCACGGCTTTGCCATCACTGAATATTTTGGCATCCGTATCGCACAGGCATCCATCGCGAAGGCATTGTTTGATTATCTTTACCTGCGACCCCTGCCCGCCTCTTATCGAAGCCCGAAGATAAATCTAGCCGAGGAACTACGGCTTAATCTTGATGAACTTTCCACAATTGACCGTGAGGAATATTCCCGCATTGTGGAAGAAAGCAAATCGCTCAAAATGATGGATATCCTGAACAACTTTTGGAGCAACGTATGGCATCCCTGATTCAAACATTACAGCACACTCTTGATACCAAAGATCCACTTCTATCACTTGAAACAAAACGTATCCTGCTCAAGGAAGTATTACAGGCGTATGTGCTTGACTTTATCTACAACCATCCAAAATATCGTCGTTTGAATTTCTACGGCGGCACCTGTCTGCATATTGTGTATAACCTGAACCGCTTATCCGAAGATCTTGATTTCGACAACAGCGCCAAGATTGATCTGTCCAATCTGACTGACGACTTAACTGCATTATTCAGCAAGTCTTTGGGTTACGATTCGATTGAGATCAAATCCCAGCAGGGAGAGAACGGCATTTTGCGCGCAACGATCAAATTGCCCGTGCTCAACGAACTGGGACTTTCCCCCTATCGCAATGAGGCCCTGCACCTCAAAGTGGAAATCAGTCATCACAATCAGGTCGCGGTCCTGCAAAACACGCCCGTCTTTTATCTCGGGCGCAGTTTTGTGCCGTCTCATTTTTCGCTGGAGACCATGATGTCCGGCAAGATGATCGCCTGCCTGGAACGCAACTTCCAGCGCGGCAGAGGAGGGGCATTCATCAAAGGCCGCGATTACTATGACCTGTTATGGTTCATGCAGAAGGGCATTCAACCCCTGGAGGAAAAACTCGCCGAAGATGGGGGAAAGCCGTATACAGTGGAGTCTGCCATGCTGGCTCTGAAGGAAAAGATTTCCGATATCTCTCCTTCGGATCTGGCGGTGGATTTAATGCCTATGTTCGAATCCAGAGCATTCATTGAATCCTGGCTGGAAACCTTTCATGCCAATATTGAACGCTATACATCCGGTTATATAACCCGATAACTTTCCTTTTGAAACTAACATGTAAATCCATGAACATCATGTAAAATATCATCATGCTTGCGAGAATTTTTTCATGTGCAGTGGTTGGACTAGACGGTGTGATCATCGAGGTTGAAGTGGATTACACCGTTGGTTTGCCTGGGCTGATGACCATTGTGGGCTTGCCGGATGCAGCAGTGCAGGAAAGCCGCGAACGTGTTCAGACGGCCATTCGCAACGCAGGGTTTGATTTTCCGCGTAAAAGAGTGGTGGTCAATCTTGCCCCTGCCTCCGTTCGTAAGGAGGGACCGGCTTATGACTTGCCCATAGCTTTGGGGGTGATAAGTTCTTGCAGGGTATCTCCCGCATGAAGTGGTTGAAAATACACTTGTAGTTGGGGAACTTTCCCTGGATGGGCTGGTGCGCCACACGCGTGGGGTACTGCCAATGGCCGCCACCGCCCGCGCGAATGGATTCAAACGGATGTTCGTCCCTGAAGTGGATGCGCCTGAAGCGGCTTTGATTCCCGGCCTTGAAATTATCCCGGTCAAAACGCTTGCGGACCTCTTCGCCCATTTGTCTGGTCGCCGTCTCATTGAGCCTTATCTCCCCTCAGCAGATTCACTTGAGCCGTTATTCACCCCAACAGATTTTTCAGAAGTGAAAGGACAGGAACACGTCAAACGCGCGCTCGAAGTTGCCGCGGCTGGCGGGCATAATGTTTTGATGGTTGGTTCCCCCGGCGCAGGCAAAACTTTATTGGCGCGCGCCCTGCCTGGCATTCTGCCTGAAATGAGCATCGAAGAATCTTTGGATGTGACTCGCATTTATTCCGTGGCAGATCAACTCCCCGCTGGCACAGCGTTAATTCGCCATCGT
>JBBRWF010000555.1:0-3371 GCA_038249405.1 Anaerolineales bacterium | reverse complement strand
TGGCTTTGGCTTGCATAGCTGCGTGGTTGGCCACCCAGAATGCCGATTCGAGCGAATCCATCGACAAGCCAATCTTTACGGTCTTGCCCGCAGGGGCTTTGGCGGTAGGTGTGGCTGGAGCAGCACAGGCAACCATGCTGACTACCAATGCCAATGTCATTACAACGAACAACAGTCTTTTCATCTCTTCCTCCAACTTATTGATTTTGTGTTACCGAGGATATGATAGTGCTGATAAACGGTTGAACGTGCAAAGGTTTCGCCAAATGATGAGATTACAGAGTGGGTAAACAACCATATTCCAATTCAATTGCTTACCCGTTGGTCTATTTTACTTTCGGCGATCGCCAGCACAACTTCAATAATAAAATTATAACAATGAATTATCAAATGTCAATATCATTTGTCACTTTACGTGTCATATTACATTGACATTTGATAATTCATGTAATAGAATGGGAATCGTAAAAATATAATAATCCGAGATCATTCGGAGCCCACGCAAAGGAAGAGAAATATGTCAATTTTTACAGAAAAACTATGTGAGGCAGGCCGAGTCATGTTTGCAAAGCGCCTAACTGATATGTGTGGCGGCAACATCAGCATCCGTGATGGAGATACCGTTTATATGAGCCCCCGTTTTGCAGGACAGCGCTATCACTGGAATCTGACATCGGATTTACTCGTGAGCGGAAAATGGATCGATGATGAAATTACCCAAAACCCCAGTTTTTCGCGAGAAGGCTGGTCCCATCTTTACATTTATCGGAACTTTCCAGATGTTCAAGCCGTAGTTCACGCCCACCCCTTTCATGTGATGCCTTTTACTGCTATCGGACTTGCCATTGAACCAGTTCTGGAAGCAACCCAGAAATTTGGTGTAATTGATTTTTGTAAGCCCGCCACGGCGCATACCAAGGACCTTGGCACAAGTATCATCGCGGCGCTTCAAGGCAAAGAAGAGATGATGCGCAAACAAGCAGCAGCTGTCCTCCTGCCGACACACGGAATTATCCTTGCGGGAATGGATTTTGATAAAACCCTTGATGCCCTTGAACGAATTGACGTGAATGCCTACTGCCTGACCGTACGTAAATTACTATTGGGGTGAGCAGCATGATACTCGCTATAAATGTTAACGCCTCTCTCGACAGGGTTTTTATAATCGAACGTTTTTTGCCCGATACGCACATGCGTTCACCGAGAGCGCAAAATTTCATTGGCGGTAAAGGATTAAATACTGCCATGGTTTTACAGACCTTAGGCGCGCCAATTTTGGCAATTTCTTTTATGGCAGGCAGGAATGGGGAAATTGTGAACGAGCTCCTAAAGCAAAGTCAGCTTCCATGTGAGCTCATCTGGCTGCCCGGGGAAACAAGAGAAGCCAATATCATTATTGAGACCAGTCTCAACCGTCATTCGCATATAACCACCTTTGGTTATGATCTAACCCAGGATGATTGCAACCTGTTGTTGAGAAAAATCCAGGAATTAAGCGCTCAATCAGATTGGGCCGTGATGGCTGGTTCATTACCAAAAGGCGCTCCACAAGATTTTTATGCTGAAATCATTTCCTTGCTTCATCGTCAGGGCGTCAAAACCCTGATCGACAGTTCAGGTATTCTCATGCTTAAAGCCATCGAAGCATCCCCTGAGATTGTCAAAATGAATCAACTTGAATTTCAGGAAACTTTCAATGTCGAGGTTCAAGGAACGGAAGATTGGATCAGCGCCTGCGAATTCCAAAGACAGCGCCTGAATCTCCAAACTTTGGTGATTACCTGCGGTAAAGATGGCATCCTCGCATTGACCCCTGACGGAATTTTTCAAGCAGGGTGCAGCCAGGAAATCAAGGAAGTGAATGCCGCTGGCGCCGGGGATGCAGTTTCGGCCGCTCTTGTTTATTATCGATCCCTGGGCAAAACCTGGGAAGAGGCGCTTGCCTGGGCAATCGCCACTAGCGCCGCAGTTGTTTTGACTGAAGGAACGGCGGTATGCCACATGCAGGATATTCTTTCCATTTATCCGCACGCCTGGGTTAAAAAAATAAGCATTGCTTAAGACAAGCCTGGTTTAGCCCAGGCACATCAATGATCGTCAAATAGTTTCTATACTTTGCTTCACACGCGTTACACAATATCATTTTTATTCAAGGAGTTACCGATGAAAACCGTTCCGATCAATGATTTTCCGGTTAGTGTACAATTGGATATTCCGTCCGGCGCATTTGAACCCTGCCAGGAAACGGAGTTTCGCAAAGTAAGCGACCTAGCCATGATGTTTTCTGACCAAAATGCAGTAGAAGAAATTATTAAAAATGGCGACCAGTTAGTCTATCAGATCCGCTATTACCCATTCATCACAAGCAAGTCAGACATGGCCTTAGGCACCACAATCATAAAGCCTGGGAAAGTGGGCAAAGAATACCATATGACCAAGGGACATTTCCATGAAGCAGATAACCAGCCAGAAATTTATCATTGCGTTCAAGGAGAGGGTATTCTTCAAATGATGACGATCGATGGCGAATATTTCGCTGCTCCCTGGAAAAAAGATACCATCACTCACATTCCCCCCAACTATGCCCACCGGGTAGTTAACACCGGCTTTACACCGCTTGTTTTTGTAGCTTCTTTTCACGTTGCTGCCGGTCATGTTTACGGACCTATCGTAGAAAAGGGTTTTAAATATATAATCATACAGCAAAATTATAAGCCTGTTGAGGTACTTAACCCAAAATGGGCTTAAAAATAGGTGAACTGTGCAATCTACTAAAGACACTCAAGATTTTGCGCTCGCAATTGATATCGGTGGTACCAAAATCGCCATTACTACTATCAATTTAAATGGCAAACAACTTACCCCTGTTGAAAAACATTTGGTACCCTTCGACTCTTTGGGTGTTGCAGATGCCAACAAAATTATCGAATTGATTGCTCCTTACGTTGGTAATGCGCGGCATTTTCCCGGGAGAATGGCGGGCATAGGGCTTAGCTGCTGTGGAAACATTGACGCTCAAACCGGTATGGCTGTATTAGTCTCTAATCTACATTGGCGCTATGTTCCCATTGGCGAATTGCTGCACACTGCTTTTGGCCTCCCAGTTTTTGCAGCCACTGATGTTCGAACAGCTGTTCTCGGAGAAGTTGCCTGGGGAGCAGCGAAAGAAATCAATAACTTTGCATGGGCAACCATTGGAACTGGGTACGGAGGATATCTTTTCCTCAACGGCAGGCTGCATGATGGCTTTCATGGTTTTGCTGGCAACTTTGGACACATGACCCTCGACGAGATCCACGGCTTCCCTTGTGGCTGTGGGAGAAAAGGCTGTTTTGAAACCTTTGTTGCAGGACCCGGTATCGCGCGGGCCG
>JBBRWF010000554.1:0-3377 GCA_038249405.1 Anaerolineales bacterium | reverse complement strand
CATCATCGAAAAAGCGTTGCGGGACGAGGGAACGAGCTACCATTATCTACCGCCAGCCATATATAGCGAGATTAATCCCTTCCTGGATCAGGAATTAAAAGCTATCTTTGAAGATTATCGATCGATCCTGTTCTTTGGATCCAGTTGGACCACAGATGGGCCGTTTCGGGAAACGGAAGAAGCCGTCCGATACGCTCAATCCAAAGGTATCCTGGGGGTTGAGATGGAGGCCGCTGCGCTATATGCCTTTTCTAAGGCTAGGCAAAAGCCAGTTATTTGTATCGCCCAGATCACCAATCAGATGGGACAGATTGAAAATGATTTTGAGAAGGATGAAGGTCACCTCGATGGTTTAGAGATCATTGCATTAATTGCCGAAAAAGACCTGGCAACCCGATTTAGCGATAATAGTATCAAATAGCTTACTGTAGAGCCGGCTTTCTATTTAGCTCATATCCATTGGATGGCTTGCGAACAGATGACTGCCAACAACATAATTGGCAGTCCCGGGAGCCGATGTACCTTTAATTTTCGTTCCGCTTTGTAGGTAAACGCTATCAAACCTAACGCGACAATGGCATGACACCCGAAAAACGCCAGGAAAAAGTCTGGTCCCGGCCAGACCAGGCATAAGGCCATTGCACTTACCGCGTCTGCGCCACCCCACCAACCCAATTCCCAGGCAATCCAGAAGCCGACAATCGATAGCGCTGTGATAGGGTTGTTTTGCACAGACCAGAATAGTGCTAATAGCAGCAGCGGCAGCCAGGTCAAGATCCGCCCAACTTCTTCAAAGGCGAACAGTTTATAAATACGCTCACGTTCGCTGATTAAAGCTACCAGCCCCGTCAGTACGACAAGCTGCCAGTCACTCTGCCAGATACGGTAAGCGCCAGCCAGCGCTAGAGGAACAATCACCCACAGGCTGTGCGGAACCTCGCCTTTCCGAAGATCAAACCAGGATACTGCCGCCAGCCAGAGGATGACAATGCCAAGGATTACCCAGTCCATAAACACCTTTCAGGGGATAATTTTCTCTTCAATCCTGCGAATATATTCCGCTCCGCTGCCACAGCCAGCCGGGAAGTTGATCGCAATTGCGCTCCAGGTGCTGGGATTGCCGGTATGGCGCAACGCCTGGTAGACGCAGCCAGTTCCGATGTGGTAATTTGCCAGCGATAATCGCCAAAAATCCTCATAACTCAGCAACTCCGCCGGCCGTTTCCCGGTGGCCAGCCAGAACGTCCGGTTGGACTGCCTGCAGCTGGCGCCCAACGATTCTGTGAGTACGGTAACTGCCTGGTCGCCCCTGGCCGGATCAACCCCGCCCTGGCAGGTTGGGCAAGTGGCATCGATGGTCTTCAGTACCAGACCGCGCAGGAGTCGTTGAGAGGTTATATCGATGCCTCCATAGCCTTTGGCGCAGGCCGCTTTGTCTAATCCTTGACTGCAGATCGCCTGAAAATAATCAGGCCGCCATGCCAGAACCAGGTCTGCGCCCATCTCGGTCATCTGTCCCAGTCCAATTTCCCCTTTCGCCCAATTGGCGGCTGGCCAGAACTGCGATTCAACCGCGATCACCGCCTTGATTACCTTCGCGGGCATGTTTTGCTCTGAAGCTAAAGCCTGAATCGACGCATCGTAACGGTTTTGCCAGCGAAACACTTCTTCCCGAGAGGCCTCCAATCCACAGGCGTTGGGCGCCCCATCTGTATTCAGGCCACCTGAGGGACATCGAGAACCATCCACAATGGCGGCTTTCAGCAGGTGGCCGGCCAGTAGCTCAAAAGATTGGGCTGTCTGTAAATCTGCCGGTTGCTCAACAGGCTGCAACCACCCTGGTAATGTGACGGGCAATGTCGCACCATATGCCTGGCTGCACGCATTCGGAGAAATCGGAAGTGGGGGGACAGCCGCGGAAAGACAAAACCAAACCAGAATTGAGAGGATCAAGATGCGCCGCATTAAGGCCTTCCATGAACGGGATACCAGGAAACGGTCCAGGTATTGCTGTTAGTGCGAAAAATGCGCCCCGCGGAATCAGTCAGATCCGCCCAAACGGTCCAGGTCCCCTGCTCCGTTGTGCCAAAATTGATATCCCCAACTGCTGAGGGTGACAACGACCAGGCGGACCCACTTCGCGAATAGGTGGTGACCGCCCCAGAAGGCGCACGGACTGAAACCACCACAAGATAGGGTGGTTCGCCGCCTGCTACCGTTCCAGTCAGGGTTTGCGCCGGCAGGCCAAGATTTGAGCCAAACAACACAAGCCTGGCAAAGGTCGGTGAGACTGTTCCGGATAGTGGCGCAATCACATACACGGTGACTGTGTCGCTCCGTGTTCCAGAGACATTTGAGCAGGAAAGCGTGTAGGTGTGGGTTCCAATCAGCGCCCCAGAGATGAGATCTCCTCCGGAAATATTTACGGTTCCAGACCATAAGGCATCCGAACTAGCAGCTATGCAGGATGTGGCATACTGGCTGGTCCAAGTGAGGGTATAGCTGCCTGGCTCCACCTGGGTAATCGGCCCATTTCCACCCTCGACTTGTAAATCAACAACCGGCGGAGGCGGGTTGACATTGACGACCACCGAGTCAATAGCCGTCGTTCCAGCCAGGTTTATGCATTGCACGGTATATTGATACGCCCCTTGCGGTACGTTATTCAGAGCTCGATTGCCACTTGTACCTACAGACCCGGAGAGATTGTTCAACGCTGAGCAGGAAACTGCATTGGCGCTGGTCCAGCTGACCGTGAAACCAGCCGGTTCCTGAAAAGTGAGCGGCCCATTTGACCCGTTCACCCGCACGTCGACAGATGGCGCGGCCACAACGATCATCCGCACTGTATCGCTGGCGGTTGCCCCAGCAGGATTCTGGCAGGTCACCATGTAATCGTAGGTCGTTCCGGCCGGAACGTTGGTTTCCGAGCGTATACCCGAAAGACCGGAATAACCTGCCAGGCGGGCAGAACCTGCACACTGCGTGGCATTACTGCTGGTCCACGTGGCCGAGTAAGAGATCGGGCCGGTGCGAGTCACGGTAGGCCCGTCCAAACCGTCTACCTTCAGATCAACTGAAGGGACAGCATACACAACTGTTCGTTTCGTATCGCTGGCTGACACGCCGGCCGCGTTGGTGCAGGTAACGGTGTAATCATAGCTCCCCACCGGAAGACCTGTCTCGACCCGCGAGCCGGTCAGACCACTTAACCCTGTGAAGCGGTATGAGCCTGTGCAGGATGTGGCGTTGGAACTCGCCCAGGTTGCCGTATAGCTAGCTGGAGCAGTCATGGCCACAGGCGCGCTGACGGTCACTGTTGGGGCAGACAAGACACTTACGGTTACGCTATCACTTGCGCTACCGGAAGGGTTGGT
>JBBRWF010000553.1:0-3386 GCA_038249405.1 Anaerolineales bacterium | reverse complement strand
GCCGCTGTCCTGGATGGAAAACTCTAGCTGGCATTGATCTGTTTCAATGTGTTGGGCGCTGATTTTGACGATGATGTCGCCAGTATCGGTGAATTTGATGGCGTTGCCAACCAGATTGAGCAGAACCTGTCCGAGCCGCATGGGGTCTCCGACGAGCAAACGCGGCATATACGGCGCTGTGATAAACACCAGTTCCAGGTTTTTTTCGTGGGCGCGGTAGCTGACCAGGCTGGAAAGTTTATACAGCACGTCGTCCAGGCTGAAATCGACGGCTTCGAGACTGAGTTTTTGGGCTTCAATCTTTGAGAAGTCGAGGATGTCATTGATGGTGGAGAGCAGGGACTCGCCGGATAGCTGGATGCGCGTGAGATAGTCGCGCTGTTTGTTGGTTAGTTGGGTTTGCAGGGCGAGGTGGGTCATGCCCAAAACGCCGTTCATGGGGGTGCGGATTTCGTGGCTCATGACTGCCAGGAAATCGCTTTTGGCGCGGTTGGCGGTTTCGGCCTGTTCGGTGGCAATTTCCAGTTGGAGGGTGCGTTCGCGCACAAGGTCTTCGAGGTGGTCGCGGTAGCGCAAGATTTCGGCTTCGGCGTGCTTGCGTTCGGTGATATCGCGGCTGTTGAGGACGACAGATTGCAGGTCAGGGTCATCCAGCAGGTTGGTTGCGGTTGTTTCGACCCAGAACCAGTGCCCTAATTTATGCCGCAGGCGGTATTCAAGGGTTGTGGCTTTGCCTGGTGATTGAAGAATTTCGCTGAATTTGCCTGCGACAAAATCGCTGTCATCGGGGTGGATAAAGTTGGGACCATATTGGCCCAAATATTCTGCGGGCGTAAAACCGTTGATGCGTGAATAGGAAGGGCTGACGTACAAAGGTCTGCGCCTGGCATCCAACAAAACAATACCGTCATAGCTGTTTTCAACAACCGCGCGGAAATAGGCTTCGCTTTTGTGCAGTGATTCTTCGGTGCGTTTGCGCTCGGTGATGTCTTCGATGAAGCCTTCGAGGTACTGCAGCTGGTTGTCTGTGTCCAGGATTGTTTTGACGGTGAGTTGACCGGTGAAGGTGGTGCCGTCTTTTCGCAGGTAGACATTCTCAAATTTATTGAGGTCTGGATTTGCTTCTTTTAGGCGCAGAATTTCTGCCCGGCGCTGCGGGTCTGCAAACAAACTGGCGGAATCCTTTACGCCAGCCAGGACTTCCTGGGGCGAAGCGAAGCCGAACATGCGCGCGAATTCTTGATTGACTGCGATGAATTTGCCGTTGAGCGTGACTTGCGAGATGGCGAGGCTGGCATTTTCGAACAGGTTACGGTAGCGGGCTTCACTTTCGCGCAGGGCGTTTTCGGCGGCGCGGATGCGCAGGGTGGATTGCACGCGGGCAAGCAGTTCGTTGGCGCTGATTGGGAGCACGATGTAGCCGTCTGCGCCGGTTTGCGACCTGCTGGATTGGTTGCCGGCATCTGCGGCTGCGGCTGAAAGCAAGAGGATAGAACCATTTCGGAGCCCCGGCTGGGATTTGATCTGGCGGCAGACTTCTGAGCCGGAAAGGTCCGGCAGGTTTTCATCCAACAGTACGAGGTCGGGTTTATGTTCGAGGGCCAGGCGCAATCCTTCGCGACCATCCGCGGCAGGGATGGCATTATATCCGGCAGTTTCGAGAATATGCCGGGTGTCGTTCAGGTTGGCGGGGTCATGATCCACGATTAAAATTTTGGCTATGGTGTTCATCAGCATTTCCAGTGTATTTCTGCGGAGATTTTTTTTGAAAAACCCCGCAGGCTGGCTGTATTAAAATTATACATGTCATTTGGAGGAAGCGGACATACAAGTTCATGGCAATCTCAGAGATCAGTTTTGAGGATTAAATCGGGATGAACGTATCGTCTTAAATAAATATTTGCTCTCGGGATACCTGTTTTCGCATGCATGGCCCGGGGCTGACCCAAAGGGGGCGCAAAGATCGCGAGCCGTGAGCTGTAAACAGCGCCGCATGCCGCTCCGCTACGCTGCGGGGATAATAATAAATGGGGCTAAAACGTTCTCCGATTGTATTAAAGCCCGGTTCATAGGGCGTTGCTATGTTGCCGGACGGATTTATGCGCCGGTGGTGAGTAAATACCTAAAAAGAGTGGAAAGGTGAAAGTGCCCTTGAACGATGTGGCAACGACATTACACTGACTTTGCAATTGCCCTGTTTTGGATGCAAACTGTTAACTTATTAAATGAGAATGTTGTAAAATAGGTGTTGGATATTATCGAATTTTGTCATTCGGGAATATGGACAGGACTTATTGCAATCTGCCACGAAGAACCCCGTTGAACGAGTGAAAATCTCCAACCTTTTGCGCTGTGCCTGGCCCATGATTGTGTTTGGGCTGGCTTATTTATTGCTTTCGCGCGCGAGCCTGTATTTTTTTGTGATTTCCCCGGTTGGAATTTCTTTGGTCTGGCCACCCAGCGGGCTGGCATTGGCTATGATGATCGTCAGCCGTCAGCAGGGCTGGCGGTTTGCGTTAGTATCGATTTATATTGCGATTGTTTGCGCCGATCTGTTAAGCGGTACGGGTCTGCTTCCTGCTTTGGGGTACGCGCTGGCTGTGGTTCTGGAAGCCTGGCTGATGGCGATGTTGTGTAAACGTTATCTGCCAGATGCCTGGCAGGCTGCCCCCGGCTTGAGCCGCCTGGAACAGGTGCTGGCTTTGTTCGCGGTAACGGTGATCGGTACTGCCTGCAGCGCCTTATTGGGCGCGGCGGTTTCGTATTGGGCATTTGGGGCCGATTTTGGGCATTCGTGGCTGACCTGGTGGGTCTCGGATGCATTGGGGATCATCCTGTTTACACCGCTGATCCTGGCATGGGCCAGGCCAGTGGCGCGTTCAAGACCTGACATGGCGCACTTGATGGAGGGGGCATCCATAATTTTGCTGCAGTGCGGCATGGCGGTTTACCTGTTCTTTTCTGCGCCAGGTGTGCTTTTAGCCAGTATTTTTCGAGTTTACATGCTATTGCCCATTTTTACCTGGGTTGCGCTGCGGTTTGGAGAACGGTTTAACCTGAGCTTGCTGACGGTGATTGCCTTGATTGCGATTTGGGGCACGAACAATGGCATGGGTGAGTTTGCTAAAGTTGGGACATCTGTATTGCAACGATTGCTTAGCATGCAGGTTTACCTGTTGGTGGTGATTTTCTTTATTTATATTCTGTATGCTTTTCTGGCTGAACGCAAGCGGGTGGATGCACGGATGCAGGAAAGCTCTGATCAATACAGATTGATCACCAGTACCACGCTGGATGGTTTTTGGGTGTGCGACCAGGCTGGAATATTGGTGGATGTGAATAATGCGTTTTGCCATTTGCTGGCCTATGAACGTGATGAGTTGCTG
>JBBRWF010000552.1:0-3398 GCA_038249405.1 Anaerolineales bacterium | reverse complement strand
TGCCCATGCCCAACAACGGATGCTCCTGAATGGCAATCACGGCATACTGATTTTCAATCACTCTCCAGTTGAAAGAATCATCCTGACCCTGATACGTTTCTAGTTGAAAAATCGTGCTGATTCGCTCGCTGGAGGCACCGAATAAGCCCGCCACCTTAGAGCCTGGAGTAAGAGTTACACCTAGAATCAGAATCATCGCGCCCAAAACAGCTCCGAGACCCCAGGTGATTAGTTTTTGTCGATCAGACCCTTTTACGATGAAGACTAAAAGCGCCAGAACAATGAGCAACGCGCCCCAATAGCTCCGCAAAAAAGTAAAAATTAGCGCCAACCCCAATAAACTAAATTGGGTAAATTTTAGCCAACCGAAAGGTTTAAATTCGTCCAACAACAAGCAGCACAGACTGGCAACAAATACCGTTAGAACGATAGAAAGGCCAGGAGGAAGAATGCGGGTAATTTCGGCATAGTCAACACCCTGCGTGTTAAGTGACTCAACCCGACCAGGCAAAAGTGCTACCGACTGGCCGAGCACATATTGAGCCACCATAACCGTCGCGACCATGGTAGCCAGAAGAAAAAGGCCATTTAACAGGTTATTAAGTTGTTGTCGTTCGCGCACTAGGTTGGTGATCATAAAAAAAGTGAGGTAATAAGCTAAAACCCGAATCCACCTGCGCGCTTCTTCGGCTACCACAGAACCCTGGTAGATAGCAAGAAAAGTCGACAACAAGGTCACGCCAAAAAAGACCAGCATTGGCCAGTCAAGCGGCGTATGGACAAGCTTAAATTTCGGCTCGACCAGCCAACGGACAATAATCAACCCAAGCATGCCTAAAAGTAAAAGATCCGGAATATGTAAGCTGATTCCACCGACAGAAAGCATGGGCAGCTGATCTTCGAAAACGATACTCGATGTGGCAATCAAAATTCCCAACACCGCGAGCTCGGGCCTTTTCAGGATGGCAAAGATAGCCAGAACGGCTGCCAGGATTCCCAAGACCCATAAACCCGAAAATAGAACACAGGCCACCCCCAGTAAAAAACCAGAAAGAGAGGCGATGGTGACCTGGAAGAAGATGCCCTTCAGGGTAAATGATTTTTTTAGACTTTGAATCAACATTTGATTCCTATTCACTTGTTTTGGAATAAGCTGCCAAAGACAAAACGCTCAAGCAGATGAACTCATCTCGAAAAACAAGCTACATTTTTGGGGTGAAGTAGAAGCGTAGTTAGGGATCTCACAAGTTAGTTATTCCTTGGGTTTTTAATTGCGCAAGTTGCGGCTGGACCCCGGTTAAGATTTTCGCTTGTTCTTCAGAACTGAAGCCGATTTCTTTGGTTGGCTGTGGCTGAAATGTGATCCCGTGGCGAATATTCAGAAAACTGAAGATTCTTTTTGATTCATTTTCAGAATCGTTAACCAGATTGCCAAATTGCACCACGTAGGTCTTGGGGTCTGTGCAATGTCGTGCAATCAAATTTGCACATGCGCACCAGTTTTCCGTGTGTTCTTCAATGGTAAATTTTCTTGCCGTCTCGTTTTGAAGCGACTCGCCCCAGGTCCGCCGGGACATGGACCAGATGGTGGCCAATGGGTCTCGAATAGCAAATAGGAGCCTCGAATCTGGCAATAATTGTTTCACGCTCGAGATGAACGGTTCGTAGTCTTTCGCCGGAAACGCGATCGGCTCTAGGGGTTCTTTGTCGATGACCAACTTTTCCCCAATCAGGAGCCTCGAGTTAAAATAGTAATCAAGGACTAGCTGACGAGCTAGGGAGGTAATTCTGAGGTTCTCACGCTCTAAATTTTTAAACCTGAGGGCTTCCACCAAAAATTTATGGATGCTCACCAGGATGCGCGATTCGGCAAAGGCCGCCACCCCGGGCTGCTGCCCCAGCCATACGGATAACGCCGAAGTCCCTGAACGAGGCGCGCCCGTGATAAGACAAATTTCCCGGGGAAAAAGCCTTTGGAATTTCAGAAGAGAAGCTTTCGTGACTTTTTTGATTTTCAATTGTTCAGCCATGTTTATTGAATACCTGCGGTGGAAAATTTCAGCGAAGTCCAATGGAAGTCTTCGATCGAGGAAATTAAGTTTGCAGTAGCAGGCACAGCATGACCGGTCAATTAAAGTTATTATTGGCCGAGGTGCTTTTGGGAGCTAGATGGCAACCAGGATGGTTTTGATCTCAGAAACAACGGTTTCAACCTGTTGGTCAGTCAATTCCGGGTACATTGGCAGAGAAAGAATCTCATCGCAGAGTTTTTCGGCCACCGGGTAGGAGCCTTGCGGCTTTCCATCCTTCAAGTAGAACGGTTGGAGATGGACAGGCTTGGGATAATGGATAGCGGTCCCAATCCCGGCTTCCTTCAGACGGGCTTGCAACAGATCACGCTGATGAGCGCAGATCACATACAAATGGTAAACATGTTCAAAGCCCACCGGCTCCACCGGTCGGACCAAAGGCAAATCCGCTAGAAGCTGGTTGTAAAGCCCGGCCAGCCGGTGACGCGCTGCGAGCCATTGATCTAAATAAGGCAGTTTGACCCGCAGGATGGCCGCCTGAATATTATCCATGCGATGATTGAAAGGTTGCAATTCGTGAACATTCTTAGCTCGCTGCCCACAGTTACGCATAGCGCGCATGGTATTGGCAGCTTGTTCGTCATTGGTTGTGATGATCCCGGCATCTCCGCAGGCCCCTAGATTTTTGGTGGGATAAAAACTAAAAGCACCTGCATGCCCCAGACTGCCAGTGCGCCGTCCTATATATCTTGCGCCGTGCGCTTGACAGGCATCTTCAATCACAATCAAATTATGCTTTTTTGCAACCGCCTGAATGGCATCCATATCAGCCGGCAGGCCATATAAGTGAACTGGAATGATCGCCTTGGTCCGCGGAGTAATAGCCTCTTCCAGTTTTTTTACATCGATATTCCAGGTGACGGGATCCACATCCACAAAGACCGGTTGGGCTCCAGAGAATGAGATCGCTGCCGCTGTAGCAGTGAAGGTATGGGCTGGCATCAGAACTTCATCACCAGGCCCAACTCCGAACGCAAGCAGACTTAATTCCAGGGCGGCGAGCCCGCTGGCTACCCCAACTGCATATTTTGTGCCGCAGTAGGCCGCAAATTCTTCCTCGAATTTTTCAACATCCTGTCCAAGGATAAAGTCAGTGCGGTCCAAGACGTTTTGAATTGCCTGATTAATTTCTGCGCGAAGTTCTTTGTGTTGAGGTTTCAGATCGATCAATGGGATGTTCATTTGCCCTCACTTGCTGGTATGTTTGTGGATAGGATGAGCCGGGTTCCCTGCAACCACTACTCCCGGAGCCACGTCATGGGTAACTACGCTTCCCGCCCCAACTATAGCGCCTTCGCCTACTGTTAC
>JBBRWF010000551.1:0-3400 GCA_038249405.1 Anaerolineales bacterium | reverse complement strand
TCTCGTTCTCGGGATCTGCCAGGCGGCAGATCGCCTCGATAGCTTCCTTTGTTGGATGAACATACTGTGGGCGTTTGTTCGCGGCCAGCACGACCACCTGTTTGAAGCGTTCATATTCACCATCCGGGAAGCGGAAGACTTGGACGCTTGCGTACCAGCCCAGGACTTGCCGGGCAAAGCGTTCCTTCCCATAAATACCGACCAGCATTTGGTCGCCCAGGATGCCGCGCGGAATGATGATAACTTGGTGTCCGCCGGGTACCAGCTTGCGGGTGGCGGCATCGACGAAGAGCAGCTCGTGGCGGGTGCGGTGTAACTGGCCTTTCGGTGTGACTTAACTCATAAGATTGCCACAATTGGAAGCATAAGTTTGCCGTTTAAAGCAAAAAATAAGGCCGATATTGGATGAAAATTGGGACTTGCAAAGGGGGCTGGAAGCATAACATTGCCGAAAGAACATGAATTTCTGGATCAGGGATACGATAAAGATCCATCTCATTCATGGTTTCAGGAGGCAAAAGATGCTCAATCAGGAAGAATGGCTCCAGCTTTGCGAGAGACTCAAACTATCGTTGGAAGCGCAGCAAGTTGCAATCGAGATTCGCACATCACCGCCATCGCGTCGGGTCAGGAATTCGAGCGGGAATGTGAGTGTCCGTTATCCAAGCCGCAAAATGGGGGTTGTCATCCAGGCGGAAAGTCATCGTAACGAGTTGGCAGGGATATACGAGAAAGAGTACGATCCGAACACACTTGAGTATTATGACCAGCCACCACCTATGAAACTGGTCTACATTGCGAAGAATGGCCACCGGGTGGGAGTATGGCATACGCCAGACTATTTTGTTATTCGTAGCAACGCATTGGGCTGGGAAGAATGGAAAACGGAAGAACAATTGGGTATCTTGAAAGAAACAATGCCCAACCGTTATGTTCAGCTGGAAGACGGGGGCTGGAAATGTCCGCCCGGGGAGGCCTGTGCGGAATTGTTTGGTTTCTTCTACCACGTGCGTTCTTCCCGGGAGATCAACTGGATTTACCAACGAAATCTACTTTTTTTGGAAGATTATTTGCGCAGTGACCCCCTGAAGATCCAGGATGAGCAACTTGAACGGATAAGTAGCGCGGTTTCAGCTGACCCCGGAATGGTGCTTAAGAAATTGTTGTCTGAATTTACCGGGCCGGGTCACGGGACAAACCAGGATAGTATCTATGCCCTGATCGCTACCGGGCGATTGTATGTGGACCTGTATTCGGTTTCATTAGCAGAACCGGAGCGGGCGCCAGTCTTTAATAATGAAGAGAGTGCCCGCGCCTATACAATTGTCAGTATGTGCTTTCCCGCTGGTCCACATATTCAGGAAGGTTGGGTAGAAAGACGGGTTGGTACACAGGTGAGATGGGATGGCAAAGTATGGACCATTGTGAATGTGGGAATAGAGCAAACCGCCTTATTAGGTGAAGATGGCAACCTGGTCCACTTGCCTAATCCGGCTTTTGAAACATTGGTACGGCAAAATCAGATCAGTGCAGGGCAAAAAACGTTGGATACTGGGGACGCCTCGCGTATTCTGGAATTTCTCTCCAAGGCCAGCCCGGGGGATTTTCATGAAGCTAACCGGCGCTATGACGTCATTGCGCCAAAACTGAAAGGGCAAAAAATTGGTGCTACAACTATTCCAGGGCGTACCATCCGGTGTTGGCTGAAACGTTGGCGGCAGGCAGAAGCACAGTATGGAAGTGGTTATGTGGGTCTACTGCCACAGCGACAGGAGAGTGGCAATCGAAATCCAAAGCTCCCCGTACCAGTTCAAACGCTGATGGAAACGTTCATTGTTAGTGATTTCGAAACCCTGAAACAAAAACCGAAGTACGAAGTTTATGGCGCTTTGGTGCGCGCCTGTCAGGAAAAGGGGATCAACGCTCCCAGCTACAAGACTTTTGTCGGGGCAGTGAAACTGAGGCCAAAAGAGGAGCAGGTACAAAAACGACAGGGTACCCGATCAGCCTACCAGGTTCGCTCGTTTTACCAGGAACTGACCCTGACCACACCTCGTCATGGCGATCGGCCCTTTGAGATTGCCCACATCGACCACACCGAATTGGATATTGAACTGGTCTGTTCTCAAACCGGGCGTAATTTGGGCAGGCCCTGGGCAACCTTTTTGAGTGATGCTTTTTCGCGGCGACTGCTCGCTGTTTACCTGACCTTCGACTCGCCCAGCTATCGTTCCTGCATGATGGCGCTGCGTGAATGTGTGCGACGGTATACCCGCCTGCCTCAAACGATAGTAGTAGATGGGGGCAAGGAGTTTGAGAGTATTTACTTCGAGACCCTTTTAGCTCGCTATGAAATTACCAAGAAGACCAGGCCGGGAGCCAGTCCACGTTTCGGATCCGTCTGCGAACGTCTGTTTGGGACAACCAACACGCGCTTCATCCACAACCTGATGGGCAACACACAAATCACGCGCAATGTCCGCCAGGTTACTCAGGCGGTATTACCGAAAAACCAGGCTTGTTGGACACTGGGCGCATTGTATCCGCGGTTGTGCGAATGGGCTTACGATGTGTATGACACCCTTGAACACGCCACATTGGGGCAGACCCCGCGAGAAACATTTGAAACCGGGATGCAGATAGGCGGGCAACGACCTCAACGCTTGATCCCCTATGATGAAATCTTGCATATGCTTACCTTGCCCACAACCAAGAAAGGTACGGCACGAGTGATTGGCGGCCTGGGTGTGAAAATCCATTATGTTCATTATTGGGCGGATGCTTTTCTGGATCCAGAAGTGGAAGGAACTCAGGTGCCAGTTCGTTTCGACCCATTTGATGCCGGGAGAGCGTATGCATTTGTGAAAAATAGGTGGGTGCATTGTTTCTCTGAACATTATGCCCGTTTCGCAGGTCGTTCGGAACGCGAAATGATGTTGGCCACGGCAGAACTACACAAACGACGTCAACAACATAACCAAAAATCCACCCTTACAGCGCGACAATTGGCTGATTTTTTGGCATCACTGGAAGCCGAAGAACTCTTGCTGGAGCAAAGATTGCGTGATGCACAGGCCAGAGAAATTCTAGCGAGCATCGATGAATCCAAACCTGGAGCTGAAAGCGCCCAAAGTGTCCGAGCCGTATCACCTGCGGAAAGCAAACCTGCCGAAGATGACAAGCAGCTCACGATTTACGAGGATTATTAAAAATGACGACCCCTTCAACGAATTCTTTCGTTTTTCCGCCGGAGCTGCTTGAACAATCCAATTTTGAGCGCCTGGCTTATTTTCAGGGGAAAATTGTGGCCCACCCTCGTCTGAAGGAGGCGCACCAGACTCTGCTAAATGCGATCCGGCAGCCTTCGGACGCGTCCTTGATCTTGGTCTTCGGTCCCACC
>JBBRWF010000550.1:0-3401 GCA_038249405.1 Anaerolineales bacterium | reverse complement strand
TTGCAAAAAAGGTTGAAGAAAACCTTGGAAAGTCCCACCCAGATACAAAAGTAGAATGTTTTGCCCTCGCTGGCATCTCGTTAATGGAGCAAATGATCGGCTTTGAACGTGTAATCCTGATCGACTCCCTTAATACCGGCAATCATCCACAAGGGCAAGTGGTTACATTTACGCTTGCCGATCTGGCCGATCTTACCTACGGGCACAGCGCGTCTGCACATGACCTGTCTTTAAAAAATGCCCTCGTATTGGGGAGAAGTATGAAAGCCAGTCTTCCCGATGATAAAAACGTCCACATAGTTGCCATCGAAGCCCAACATGTCTATGAATTTGGCGAAACGCTTACACCCTCTATCGAAGCATCCGTACCCATTGCAGTTTCAGAAGTTTCCAAACTACTTCAAAGAGAAACATAAAACGCGAAGTAACTTAAGAAACATGAGCAGGAGCGAAAAAAACGCTCCTGCTTTTTGTTAGTACGCATTCGTAAGGTTTTATACCACCGGGGATTCTAATTGGCGAGATATAATCAAGCAAAAACGAGGTTTATATGAGCGAAACAAACTTAAGTGAATGGGTAAGCAAAGATCACAAACAATTGCATCCTGTATATCATCCCAAATCACATGCTGACCCATTGGTTATTGAGCGCGGAGAAGGGGTCTGGTTGTATACAGTTGATGGACAAAAAATTTTGGACGGGATGGCCGGGCTCTGGAATGTAAATGTTGGCTATGGAAATGAAGAATTGGCCCGCGCAGCATACGACCAGAGCAAAAAGTTGGCATTTACTTCCAATTTCTCTGGAATGTCCAACCTCCCATCCATACTTCTGGCCGATAAGCTTTGTAATTTTGCATATGACGGACTTGAAACAACTTTCTTCGCATCCGGTGGTTCAGAAGCAAATGATTCTGCCTTTAAAACCGCGCGGTACTACTGGAAGAGAAAAGGCAAACCTGGCAAGTACAAAATTATTGCAAGAAGAGGCGCGTATCATGGAGTAACTTTAGCCGCAACCTTTGCAACCGGGCTTGAAAAATACCACACGATGTTTGGCCCTGCAATGGATGGATTTCTCCATATTCCATCACCCAACCCATATCGGTTTGAGGGCGAGATCAGGTCAGGCGAAACGATTGGCCAGGCATCAGCTCGCGCACTGGAAGAAACAATTCTTCGTGAAGGTGCCGATTCAATCGCCGCCTTTATTGCTGAACCAATTATGGGTGTCGGTGGCGTAATCATTCCCCCGGATGATTATTTTCAGTTGGTCCGAGAAATTTGCAGCAAGCATGAAGTTCTATTCATATCTGATGAAGTTATCACTGGTTTTGGTCGAACTGGTGAATGGTTTGCACTAAAACACTGGGGTGTAAAACCAGATATCTTAACTTTTGCGAAAGCAATTACCAGCGGTTACGCACAACTGGGCGGTATTCAAATTTCTAACGAGATTCGTGAAACAATGGAAACTGCGCCCGAAAGTGAGGCATGGATGCATGGATATACTTACTCTGGGCATGCCACCGCCTGTGCTGTAGGTCTCAAAAACCTGGAAATTATGGAGCGCGAAGATTTTCCATCAAGAGCCAGGACTCTAGGCAAACAGCTGCTGGACGGTCTTCAAACGTTAATGGAATTTCCCTTTGTAGGCGATGTTAGAGGCATGGGGCTTGTTTGTGGTGTTGAAATTGTCACATCAAAAGAAACAAAAACGCCAGACAACGCTATGGCTATGCGCATATTCAAGGCGGCTCAACTTCTTGGCTTGCGATCACGTCCCCTGGGTAACATACTGGCTTTTTCACCTCCGCTGATTATTACAGAAGATCAGGTGGATGAAATTATCAAACGGCTTGGCGCTGCAATGGATAGCATTTCCAGTTAATATATATGCACTAAGGAAATGCGAAGAGTAATAATCCGCATTTCCTTAGTGTTTACCCTTTTCCATCGCTTCCATATCCTTTAATTGCAAATCCAACGCACCCACTGAGATTTGTATCTCTCTGATCGATATCGCAAGAGCAATAGTCATCAAGACCAGGCTAACACCAAAAATCCATTTCCCTAGTTCAATCAACCCGGCGAATAAGAACAACATGCACACTACACACAGTAACAGACTTGAAACTCCAAAAACCTGCATGTCACGAATTAAGTTGATTCTATATCGAATGTTGGCAATTTGTCCCAACAAAATTTCATCCGGGTCAGATTTATAACTGGCGTGCAATTGTCGAATTAAATTTGCCAATGCCAAAAAGCGATTGGTAAAAGCCAAAAGCAACAATGAAATCGCAGGAAACAAGAGCGCCGGGGTAGTGATATTTATATCCATAAGCAAGCCCACCACCTTTTATCTGAGCAAAGAATTTAGCATTTTCAAAAGTATTTTAGCAAATTCTTGGTAACATCTCGCCCATTAAAACATCGACAATACGCGTAGAACCTATGGCTGTCTTCAACAAAACCCGTTTCTTCGGCGCTTGCTGAACAACACCAATTACTACAGAATCTTCGCCATATTTCGTTCTTCGCATGACGGCAAGTACCTTTTCAACATCTTCAGGACTAACAATTGCCAAAAGTTTGCCTTCATTTGCCACATATAATGGGTCAAAGCCCAACATTTCACACACCGCGGCTACCGAGGAACGGACTGGGATGCTCGTTTCATCCAATAAAATGCAAACATCGGATTGATGCGCAATTTCATTCAAGGTAGTGGCAACCCCACCGCGGGTGGGATCACGCAATACATGAATATTGTCACTTGTTCCCAGCATGGCTTCGATCAAATGATTGAGGGGAGCAGAATCACTGCGCACGTCGGTTTCAAATCCTAATTCACCGCGTGCAGCCAGAACAGCAATCCCGTGATCGCCTATCGTCCCGCTTAAAATCACCATATCGCCAGGTTTGGCCTGCGCACCTCCAATCGTTATCCCCGGCGAAATAAACCCCACGCCGGTAGTGTTGATATATATGCCATCTGCTTTTCCTCGTTCAACCACTTTTGTATCACCACAAACGATTTGCACTCCTGCTTCTTCCGCGGCAGCTTTCATAGAAGCTACTACACGTTGAAGTGTCGTCAGGGATAAGCCTTCTTCAAGAATAAATCCTACACTCATATAAAGGGGTTTCGCGCCCATCATAGCAACATCATTTACTGTTCCACAAACTGAAAGGTGGCCGATGTCGCCCCCTGCAAAAAAAAGCGGCGAAACAACATGCGAATCAGTACTTATTGCGATACGACCTTCAGATATTGCTACAACCGCCCCATCATCTCCCGCCCTTAACGCTTCATTATCGAAAGCCGGCAGAAAGGTTTTGGCGATCAAATCTGCCCCCATCTTGCCACCTGAACCATGCCCCATCATAATTTGGTC
>JBBRWF010000549.1:0-3401 GCA_038249405.1 Anaerolineales bacterium | reverse complement strand
TTGCATCCCGGCGATAGATCACTTTTTGGTATACTGCATTTCGGAACTCGCTGATTTTATTTTTGTCCACAACAAAACTTTATCAGCAAGTTCCACTTTTTGTTAAGGTCCAATTACGTTCCAAACTCTAAACTCAAGTATCTTATCTCATCAACTTAAACAGGGGCTTAAGAACATGTAAACATTTTGTAAACATCGCGCTATAATCAATAAATATTCCAAAGGAGGAAGTATGTCCATCCGAGTTCGCCGGTTATTAACCGGTTTTTTTGTTATTTTTATTGTGCTTGCCATACTGGGAGGTTTGGCAGGCAACGCTGCGGTGAAGGCTTCATTTCCGCAGACCTCGGGCGATCTCAAATTACCGGGCCTGAATGCCCCAGTACAAGTGTACCGCGACAAGATGGGCATCCCGCACATCTATGCCAGCACCGTGCATGATCTATTTATGGCGCAGGGTTTTATCCATGCCCAGGATCGCTTCTGGCAGATGGATTTCTGGCGGCATATTGGTTCGGGGCGGCTTTCTGAAATGTTTGGCAAAGGCCAGCTAAGCACCGATACTTTTTTACGCACTCTTGGCTGGCGTCAGATTGCGGAAAAAGAGTTTGCAAGCTTTAATCCTGAGACAAAAGCCATTCTTACTGATTATGCTGCCGGGGTCAATGCCTATCTTAAAGACCGTTCCGGCACACAGCTCAGCCTGGAATATGGCATCCTTGGACTGCTTACTCCCTCTTACATGCCTGAAGAATGGACTCCAATCCATACACTTACTTGGGCTAAAGCCATGGCTTGGGATTTGCGCGGCAACATGGGTGCTGAGATTGAGCGCGCCATTTTACTCAAGACCCTATCCCCGGGGCAAGTAGCTGACCTTTTTCCTGATTATCCTGCGGATCATCCGCTGGTTGTTCCGCAAATTGGCGATTTCAGCACATCAGCCCTGCCCAACCTCGCTACACCAACGCATACTGCCGGTGCGCTGGACCAGATATCAACGCAAAGCTTAGTGAATCTTTCTAATCGCCTGGCATCATTGGATCAGGCACTGGGTCCGGCCGGTGCAGGCATCGGTTCCAATAATTGGGTGGTATCAGGCAAGCTCACCACCACGGGCAAACCCTTGCTCGCCAACGATCCTCACCTGGGTATTCAAATGCCATCCATCTGGTATCAAATTGGTTTGCACTGTGCTCCCAAGAGCGACCAGTGCCCATTTGATGTTGGCGGTTTCTCTTTCCCGGGCGTACCAGGTGTGGTCATTGGTCACAATGACCGCATTGCCTGGGCCTTCACCAATACCGGCCCGGACGTTATGGATTTGTTCATTGAGAAGATCAACCCGGATAATCCCAACCAGTACGAATACATGGGCAAATGGGTTGATATGGATGTCCACACCGAAACCATCAAAGTCGGTGGTGGGCAGCCTGTGGAACTTACCGTGCGCGTTACGCGTCACGGCCCGATTATTTCCGAGACGTACGGCCCCTTGAAGGATATCGTCACACCTACAGCGCTTCCCTTCAAAGATCGTGCTGGTATTGATCTGCCTCCCAACTATGCCGTGGCGCTCCGGTGGACTGCATTGGAACCCGGATCCGTTTTTGACGCCATCTGGGGTTTTGATAAGGCCAAAAACTGGACTGAGTTCCGCGAAGCATCCAAAGGCTTTGTGGTACCGGCTCAGAACCTCGCTTATGCTGATGTGGATGGAAATATCGGTTACCAGATGCCCGGTAACGTCCCTATCCGCAAGAATGGCGACGGCCGTTTGCCGGTTCCTGGCTGGACAGGTGATACCGAATGGACAGGCTACATTCCTTTCGAAGAACAGCCCTATGTATTTAACCCGGCTTCGGGTTTTATTGTCAGCGCTAATAATCAGGTTCCTCCCAATGATTACAAATATCTTGTTGGCACGGATTGGGATTATGGTTTTCGCGCCCAGCGCATTGTTGATATGATCCAGCAAGCTCCCGGCAAGATTGACATCGCTTATATTGAAAAAATGCAGGGCGATGACAAAAGTTTGAATGCCGAAACGATGGTTCCGATTTTGTTGAATATCAAGTTGGCCGAAAATCTTACAGCAACCCGTGACATGGTTTTGTCAACCTGGGATTATCAAGAAACAATGGATTCCGCCCCGGCCGCCTTGTTTGAGGCCTTCTGGTGGAATCTGGTTGCGGACACCTTCACGGACGAGAACATTCCTGTGGATTATCAGCCAGCTGGGGGTTCTCGCACGTATGAGATCATGCGTAACCTGGTTAAGCAGCCCAATTCCGCCTGGTGGGATGATAAAACCACCAAAGACAAAGTTGAAACCCGCGATGATATCTTTGCGAAGGCTTTTGCCGAAGCGGTTGTCTGTAAAGTTTGCACAGACAAATTTGGCGCGAACATCAGTAAGTGGAAATGGGGAGACCTGCACTCATCCACTTTTCGCAACGGCACCCTGGGTAAATCGGGCATTGCGCCAATTGAAAACCTGTTCAATCGTGGACCTTTCCGAACTGGTGGCGGCGAAAGTATTGTCAACGCCACCGGCTGGGATATCTATGATTCCTTTGAAGTCAACTGGCTGCCTTCCATGCGTATGATTGTTGACCTGAGCAATCTCAACCAGTCCATGACTGTTCATACCACCGGGCAGTCAGGCCATGCCTATCATCCGCATTACATCGATATGGCTGATCTGTGGCGCAACATCCAGTATTACCCCATGTGGTGGGATCAAGCATCGATACAGAAAGATGCCGAAGGGCTACTGAACCTGGTTCCGTAACCAGTCTATAACAACAAGACACACCCCGGAAATTACTCTTCGGGGTGTGTTCGTTTTAAGAAATCGGTCGAATTACAGGATGGCTTTAATCCGTATGGGTCAGTGACCTGGCAAGCTCTATAAATTCCTGGTACTCCTTCCGGGAAGCAGACTGGGCAGTGCGCCGCTCTGTGTCCACCATATCCAGATTGGCCCGCAGGGTTTCCACCACTATGCTGTCCACCCGGTGCCGCCCCGAAGCTTCAACCAATACTTGCAAAGCCTCGGCTCCGCTCAGCCCTTTTCGATAGGGGCGGTCCTCAGTCAGAGCCGTAAAAATATCCGCCACTGATACAATCCTTGAACCGAGCGGCAGTTCATTCTCTTCGAGGTGGAAGGGGTAGCCATGACCGTCCATTCGTTCATGATGATATGCCCCCCACACCCGCACGATATCCAGGATTTTCAAAGGCTCCATGATGTGAAAAGTAAAATACGTGTGGCGGCGGATCACCGCATACTCTTCCTGGGTCAACCTGGTTGGTTTTTCCAGTATCTCGGATGGGACTGCCAGTTTGCCCAGATCGTGGAGCATCCCTGCCAGGTGCATCATCCAGCAGTCCGCCTC
>JBBRWF010000548.1:0-3403 GCA_038249405.1 Anaerolineales bacterium | reverse complement strand
CTGTAACGAGGTGCCTGTTTTTGACGGTGGGACGAATCCGGTAAATGTTGAAGCGCTTGAGGATGCCTGGGTGTGGGTGCTGGATACGAACGCGGTGGAGGCATTGTTTCTGAAGGATGCGGGATTTATGCGCAAGACGATCGAGAACCTGGCGCGCAATATGCGGCATTTGGTGCGAATGGTGAGCGAGATGGCTTTTTACCAGGTGACCAACCGCCTGGCGCGCCTGATTTCGGAAATTCCGGCGGATGAACTGAATGGTGAGAGCGGCATGCGCTGGACGCAGGATCAACTGGGAGCGCGGCTGGGGACTGTTCGTGAGGTTGTGGCGCGTTCGCTGCGTGAGTTGGAGCGCAGCGGTGCCATTCAAGTGGAGAACCGGCGCATTACGATACTCGATGCGGAAATTCTTAAGCAGTGGACGGAGCCCTGGGGGTAATCAGCCGGTTTTGCTGATGCTGGTTTGATGAAACGAAAATAAACTATATCCTAAATATAGATAAAAAGAGAGTGCCAGGCGTTTTGCTGTCTGGCACTCTCTTTTGTGGTTTTTGGGTTTGCAGCTTATTTGGCTGGTTCTGGTTTTGGATCGAGAGCATCGTAGATGCCGGTGGTGAGCAGCAGGGGGTCGCCGCTGGCCTGGGCGGCTTTCATCTGGGCCTGGCGCGCAAGGTTGGTTGAATCGGCCAGTATTTTTAGAATGTATTCGGGGTTATGGAAACCCATGCTGTTCTCGGCTGAAACGAAATCCCACATGAACTGAGCTTTGCGGTGCATGGCACGGGCTTCGTCCAGGAGTGCGGGTTCGCTTTTTGGGTTGGCTGTGGCTGCCTTGAGGGCACTAATTGCATCGATCAGGGCGTTTTCGGTGGCAATCTTGGTCTGAAAGACCTGATCTTGAATTTCTTTTACGCGCCCGGTGACATAGGTTACATCGGTGTGGCATTGTCCACAGGCGGCTTCCGGGTTGAGCAGGGGGCTGTGCACATTGTGGGTGGAGTATTTGGCGGCGCCATCCCGAACATAGGGCATGTGGCAATCGGCACAGGAGACGCCGGCTTTGAAGTGAGTGCTATCAGCTGTGAACATCTCGTACTCTGGATGCTGGGCCTTGAGCGCGGGGGTTTTGGTATCCGGATATTCCCAATCTTTGAAGCCAATTTCGTTGTAATAATCAACAATGTTTTCGATGCGAGTACCTTTTTCCCAGGGGAAGGTGAGGAATTTGTGATCCCCTGCGAAGTAGTATTCCACATGGCAGTTGGCACAGACAACTGTGCGCATTTCCTGACGGGTAAAGGTTTTCCAATCTTTGCCCTGGGCTTTGAGCGCAGTTTCGAGGGCCGGGTTGGTGACGATCAGGCGCATGGTTCCGGCTTCATGACAATTGGCGCAGCCAATTGAATTTTGAATTTTGGGGCTCATGTCTTTGAACAAGGTGGCATCGTAGGCGGCCATGCCCATTTCTGCCCAGAGAGCCGGGTTGTTGGTTGATTTGCAGGAGTAACAGGTGGCAGGTGATTTTTCATTAATGCGTTTGATGGAATTTATATCTTTAACTGCGTTCATGTGACCGCGGTCGTCGTTGTATTCCTTGCTGAATGGGTAGCCCGCAAAGAGTATGATCTGGCGAGGATCTCTTACGAGATGGGAGAATTTGCTTGAGCCGCCATAAGCGGTATCGGTATTGTTGGTTTCGGTCTTTTGGAGTGTGTTCCATTGGTTTGGGAAGTTAATGCCCCATTTGGCCGAATCTGGCTCCATGGGTTTGATTTCTACAATGGGGGCAATGGCACGCTGCTGAGGCGGTTGGTTTTTAAGGAATACCAGCGTGCCAGTGAGAACAGCAGCGAGTACGATGATGATGCCAGTCAGTATGATGTTTGTGTAATTTTTCATGTTCCTGCTCCTATTTGACGGGGTATAGAATGGAATCCTGGTATGTGTCCAGTGAGATGCCGCGCATTCCATGTGCAACCGAGCGATGGCATTCCCAACACTTTCTATCAAATGCTTGCGCGCCCATGGTGATACTTTCGACTGTTTGGGCGTGGCAGCGAATGCAGTTGCCCTGAATAATGGCCTGTGTTTCGGGTTTTGCGCGGATCAAAGCCGGAGTTTGCCCTGTGCTAAAGAAATAGACATCATGCAAACCGGTTTTGCCTTTTTCAAACCAATAGTTAACCAGGTTGTCATGCGGAAGGTGACAGTCCACACACTCAGTCACTTTCTTGTGAGGTGCGTGGTACCAATTCTCGTAGGCGGCATCCATCACATGACAATTGTTGCAGGTGGTTGCGTTGGCGCTCATGTATGAAAGTGGTTCTGCGACAAAGACAAAGGCGCCGATGGCGATCAACATGGCTGTAATTCCAATTGCGAGAAATTTATTCATACAGTACCCTTCACGGGATGAGTGTTTATGTGACCGAATTTATCTTTTTTTAATATAACATTCATTGTACACTTTGTTTGTGACTTTTGTCACATGTCGCGGCGGGTTTTTGATCGTGATTGCCGTCCGGTTAAACAGGTTGATAAAACCGGTATTTAATAACTGGAATAAAAACCGTATTTGGCCTGTACGAAAACTGATACAATATTCTTATGGATGAACCGGCTCTGATTAAGGAAGCGCAGCAAGGCGACCTGGATGCTTTTAACAGCCTCGTTCTGGCTTACCAGGATACTCTTTATAATGCTGCGCTGCGGATTCTGGGGGAGGATGCCCAGGCTGCGGATGCGACCCAGGAAGCTTTTATTTCGGCTTTTAGAGGAATAAACGGTTTTCGAGGCGGGTCCTTTAAGGCGTGGCTGATGCGTACTGTGACGAATGCGTGTTATGACGAACTGCGCCGCCAGAAGCGCCGGCCGAGCGTGCCGCTTGAACCAGCCACGGATGAGGATGAAGAGATTGAGTCGCCGCGCTGGCTGGCCGATTCTTCGATGCTGCCCGAAGAGAGATTTGAAGCGGATGAATTGGAACATGCCATTCAGCACTGCCTGGACAGTTTGCCTGTTGATTTTCGTATGGTGGTTGTTCTGGCTGATATTCAGGGGATGGATTACACGGAGGTTGCGAGTGTGGTGCACGCGCCGCTGGGTACGATAAAGAGCCGGCTTGCGCGAGCCAGGCTGCGGTTGCGGGAATGTTTGCAGGGTTTCGGGGAACTTTTGCCGGCTGCCTTCCGTCTGGAAAGGGAGAGAACATTATGACACAGCCCACTTTCCGCGACGTTGAACTGATATCGGCCTACCTGGACGGACAATTGTCCCAGGCGGATGGCGCACGTCTTGAAACGCGCATTAAGGCTGAGCCGCAGGTGCGGACAATTTATGAAGAACTGAACCAGGTGCGCGGTGTGCTGAGAAAGCTGCCCGCACGCCGCGCGCGGCGTAACTT
>JBBRWF010000547.1:0-3407 GCA_038249405.1 Anaerolineales bacterium | reverse complement strand
CATGCAGATCCAAATCAACACCGACCACAATATCGAAGGCCACCAGGCGCTGACCGAACAGTTCAGTGGTGTGGTGGAAAATGCTCTGACCCGCTTCAGCGAACATATCACACGAGTGGATGTTCACCTGAGCGACGAGAACAGCAGCAAAAAAGACGGCACTAACGATATGCGCTGCATGATGGAAGCCCATATTAAGGGCCGCCAACCCATTGCAGTCACTCATCAATCCACCACTCTGGACCAGGCCGTTGAGGGCGCTTCGGATAAGTTGGCCAATTTGATCGAAAGCACACTCGAACGACTGCACGACCAAGAGCTGCATAGGACCGACCCGTCCCTGCCTGAACCTGATTTTACTGCCATGTTATAAGCACACTTCTACATCCCCCAAATGGCGGATATAAACACTCTCCAGTCGATGGATGTGACAGGGAAGCGCCTAAGGTAAGATGAGTTAAGGCTTAAAAATGTGTGTTCATTGGACCACAAAATCGATAACTGGAGGGCATCCATCAAGCCGCCAGCCGTTTTCACCCTGATGGGTGAATCAATCAAAAGGAGAAATCTAATGATCTGGACTATCATCGTAATCCTGTTTATCCTGTGGCTGCTGGGCTTTTTCGGCCGGAACATCTTCCCGAGCTTCCCGCAAACAGGCGGCTGGATCCATACTCTGCTCGTTATTGCCGTCATTCTGATTGTACTGAACCTGCTCGGAATCATTTAGTACCGCGCCGGGTCTAACCCGAAGGTGCAGCCTCAAGACAGTAAGGTGATCTCCGACGGGAAAAATTTCAAAAAAGTATAACCACGGGCACCATGTGTACATGGTGCCCGTGGTTATAAGAACCGTTCCTGAATAATCGCTTGACGATGACATCTTCCATGAGGCGAATCGGCCTGACACGAAGTAATTTCACTTTTCGGGAACAACTCTATAATGGAAGGATGTGTTTTAGATGATAAAAAAAATGGGAATTATCCTGACCATGTGTATGATTGTCGGCATCCTGGCAGCTTGTGGTTCAACACCTCTGGCAATTACTCCTGATAGCACGACCAATACGGCAGTAGCCGCTTCGATTTCAACCCCCAATATCGATGCCCTCGTTGCGATGGTTAACCAATTTGTTACCAGCGGCGACATTACTGGCAATGTTGAAAATGGTTTGCTCGCAAAACTTGCCACCATCAAGCAAAAGGTGACGGATGGTCAAGTGGATGCAGCGGTAAATGAATTGGGGGCTTTTATCAACCAGGTTCAAGCCCAGCAGGGCAAGAAAATCAGTGATACCGCGGTCAATGCCCTTATGAATAAAGTACAAGAGACCATTGCAGCGATGCAGCCCGGTGTTTCCGCAACCAGCACGACTGCGACAACGACAACACAACCCCCCGCGCCTTCCACGCTTATTGGGCCGATTGTTGCTCCCAAGCCGATGGGAGACTTCCTTCCGCACGAACCAGAATTGGATAAGACGGCCAATGAAGTGGCGGTATTAGTCGGTTTCACTGACTTCACCTATGAGATTTATAAACTCCCGGCAAATACTGCCTGGCTGGATACGCTCAAATATTATGACACACAGGCTGCCATTTCCGGTTGGGGTGCCTCTCATACACAGACCAGCGAACTCGCTGGTGGTCACTATGCCGCATGGACAGTAGTCAACGGCGAAACAACCAGTTACTACGCACTTGTCCAGATGGATAACGCTCAACAGGGCAGCTTCACATTTAATATCACCGGCAAGAATTAATGTACGATTAATGGATATGACGTGCAGTGACGGCGGAAAATGGCAGTAGGCCGGAAATGAAACCAAAGGAGTTACTATGGCAGTGGCATCCCCAACAGATACAGATCAATCACCCCCGGTACAGATTAAAGACTCGGTCATCAGCGCCCAACATTTGACAAAAAAATTTGGTGATGAGATCGTGGTAAATGATATCTCTTTTGATGTGCCCCGCGCTTCTATCTTCGGTTTCATTGGCCCCAGTGGATCAGGAAAAACGACCACAGTCAGGTTGCTGACGGGTGTATATACCCCCACCACCGGGCAGGTTATCGTGTTCGATCACAGCCCGGACAAGTTCAGTCAGGCTGAGCGGGCGCGCCTCGGTTACATGCCACAACTTTTTGTGCTTTACCCCAACTTGACTGTCTGGGAAAACCTTAACTTTGCCGCTTCCCTGTATGGAATGGGTTTGTTCCGGGGCAAACGCTTGAAGGAAGCCCTGAAATTTGTAGAGCTGTACGAGCACCGCGGCAAGCTGGCCCGCAATATTTCGGGCGGGATGCTGCGGCGTCTCAGCCTGGCGGCCACACTGGTTCACGATCCGCAACTGCTCTTTTTAGATGAGCCGACCGCCGGAATTGATCCTGTTTTAAGACGCAAGTTTTGGGATCGCTTCCGTGAGCTTAAGGATCAGGGACGCACGATATTTATCACCACCCAATACGTCAGTGAAGCAGATAACTGCGATCTGGTAGGTGTGCAGAACAATGGGAAACTACTGTTGGTAGATACGCCTCAAGGTTTAAGGCAGCATGCTTATGGCGGCGAAATGGTCGATTTTCAGACCGCACAGGAATTCGATTTCCAGGCCGAAGCCAGACTGCGCGCACTGTCCTTCGTACGTGCCAAAACGATCCGCACCGGGCCAAACAGTCTGCGCATTCTCGTGGATCAGGCCAGCACTGCCACTCCCGACTTGATGGGTTGGGCCCAGCAGCAAAATATCCAGGTGAAGTCCCTGGAGCCGTATGTGCCATCCTTTGAAGATGTTTTTGTCGAGCTTGTGCGCCCGGAGGTGGAGCATGGCTAACTTTTTCCGAGGCGTTATTCGGGCTTCTGCCTTCATTCGCAAGGAGATTTTTGAGATATTACGCCAGCCGCGCCTGGTTGCCACCCTGGTGCTGGGACCGTTCTTGATTCTGTTCGTCTTTGGCATAGGGTATCGCGACCAACCACGCAGTTTGCGCACCCTGTTTGTGGCGCAAGCCAACAGCGCAATCGCCGCCCAGGATATCGAAAAATACGGGAAATCCATGAGCGCATTTCTCGTCTATGCCGGTGTGACTGACAACCTGGATGCGGCGCTGGAACAACTGCACCGCGGGCAGGTTGACCTGGTGATTGTGGAGCCGTCAGATGCCGCCAGTACCATCACGAACAACCAACAGGCCCTTTTTGTCCTATACCACCATGAGATCGATCCAACGCAGGTAAGTTACGTTGACTACCTCGGATGGCTCTTCGTGGGCGAGGTCAACCAGCAAGTGCTGCGCTCCTTTGCCGTGCAAGGCCAGAAGGATGCGGTCAATATGCACGCCAACCTGCAGGAAGCCCATCAAAACGCGCTTGCCATGCGTCAAGCTCTGCAGAGCGGGGACGATG
>JBBRWF010000546.1:0-3412 GCA_038249405.1 Anaerolineales bacterium | reverse complement strand
GTAGAGGATGTCGAGGATTAAATCCTCATAGGAAATGCCTTCTGCAGCAGCCTCCAGACATAGATCGCTGTAGCCATTGGTCAGGCCTGGAAGTGAGTTCAATTCCATGAGCATGGGTTCGCCTTCGGCGTTCAACCGGATGTCGGTGCGGGAAACATCGATAGCTTTGATGGCCATGTGGGCTTTGATGGCCAGGTTCTGAAGTGTGCGTGCCAGTTCGGGCTCGATATTTGCCGGGCAGACGTAGCCGGGAGCACCCTGCTCGCCGATTTCCTTGGATTTTGCCGCATTGCTGTAGACGCCAGGAGTCACCGAACGGCTGCTATCCAGTTCAAGCACCGGGAAGAGGTGATACCCATATTTGTCATCGTACCATTCGGGGTGCCTGGAATATCTTTTGGCATCCCAGCGACCGATCAACCCCACGGTAAATTCCCGACCAGAAAGGTAACTTTCCACCAGCGCGGGTTGTTTGTAAACGCCAAGTAAATAATTTACGCGCTCGCGCAACTCGGCTTCATTGTGAACGATGGCTTTCACATCCACACCCATGCCGGTGCCTTCGCGGGCAGGTTTTACAAAGAGCGGGAAGCGCAGCTCGGTACGCAAAGATTCATCACCGATGATGAATTCCTGGAAAGGCGCAACAGGCAACCGGCGGTCGCGCCAGATGCGCTTGGTAAGGGTTTTATCGAGCGAAATGGCATTTGCCATGATACGTGAGCCGGTATAAGGGATGCCCAGCATCTCTAACAAGGCCGGCACCTGGGCCTCGCGGGCGTCGCCGCCCAACCCTTCGGCAACGTTGAAGCAAACATCGGGTTTAATCTCTTGCAATGTGTACGGGAGTTTACGGTCGGCGGGGATGAAGACAGTTCTGTGCCCGTCCGTTTCGATGGCGGCCTGCAAGGCCTGAATGGTTTCGATGTGATCGTAATCAGCCAGCGCATCGGCCGGGACATCTGCCGGGAGCGCGGAATTGTCATCTTTTATGTTGGCCAACACAGCCACGAGCCAGGGTTTTCTTGCCGGGCCAATACTGGGAGGCTTCTCGCCTTCTTTTTGAAGCGGATCAATCATGTTGAGCTCCTTGAAAATGTTCTTACGGGTGCGTAGTATATAACAATTTGATGAAATAACAAGAGGGGAGTTGCATGTCCTTATGGTACCATGAGCATGTTTTTCGCAGGAATTATATTTTTAAATGTCTTTACCATGCAAATTGAGGAGAACCCAGACAAAATCTTGAAATTCTGTTTAGACTCAGCGCGTTCAGTGGTAAAAAAGAGCACCATTTCCAAATTCCAGGAAATGGTGCTCTTTTTTAGAGCGTATTGTGCGAGGTCACGGCGAGTGCGTGATATTTGTAACTAGACATTTGAATTTGTTTCAGGTATGATTGGGCCGTTCTGGAGACCGCCAGAATACTATTTTAATTTAAGCGTTTTATCAAAAAAAGGGCATGGATTGCGCCCCGAACGTACTCCTGGTTTAGACGCCGCTCGGCAAAAACCGTAAGCTGGCTTGAAATCTAAAAATACATCGAAGGTAGGAAAAACTGGCGTGGAGGCGAAATGACAGACTTGATTGATCAAATCACCAGCGATTTTAAGAAGCAGATTGACGCGTTTAAGCCCGAAGTAAGCGTCAGCGATATTGGCACGGTCGTTGAGGCCGGTGACGGTATTGCCAGGGTGAAGGGTCTTGCTACTATCAAGTCGCAGGAGCTGGTTCAGTTCGCAAACGGCGTAATCGGTATTGCGTTCAACCTTGAACAAGACACCGTCGGTGTGATCGTGATGGGCGAATATTCCGAAATCGCTGAAGGCATGATCGTACGCGGCACAGGACGTATTGCTTCGGTACCTGTTGGCAACGGCTTGATCGGACGTGTGGTAAATGCGCTTGGTGAACCGATTGACGGTAAGGGCCCGGTGCAATTCAGCGGATTCCGCCCGATTGAACGCATTGCTCCGGGTGTGGTTGGCCGACAGGATGTAGATACCCCGGTGCAAACTGGTATAAAAGCGATCGATGCGATGATTCCGGTTGGCCGAGGACAGCGCGAATTGATCATTGGCGACCGCCAGACTGGAAAAACTGCTATTGCGATTGATACAATCATCAATCAAAAGGGCAAGGACCTAGTTTGTATTTATGTGGCGATCGGCCAGAAGAAAGCCGCAGTTGCCCGCACAGTGGCTTTGCTCGAACGCGAGGGCGCAATGGACCACACGATTGTGGTAGTTGCTGCCGCGGATGAATCGGCTGCATTGCAATATATTGCTCCTTACGCTGGCTGTGCCATGGGTGAAGAATTCATGGAAAGTGGACGGGATGCGCTGGTGGTTTACGACGACCTTTCCAAACACGCCTGGGCATATCGCCAGGTTTCTTTGCTGCTACGCCGCCCGCCAGGACGCGAAGCCTACCCCGGTGACCTGTTCTATTTGCACTCCCGCCTTCTTGAACGCGCCGCGCGCATGTCGGTGAACTACACGATTGTAAAGAGCGGCTTTGAAGGCTCCGCTGTGGCGGCTTCGGATGCGGTGGATGGAAAGATTTTCGGCGGTCCGATGGCCAAGCATGACGCGGAAGAAGTTGCCAAAGAAAAGGGCAACGGCGTCAAGGTGGTCAAGGTTGCTGAAACTGGCGGTTCTTTGACCGCGCTACCGATCATCGAAACCCTGCTGGGCGATGTATCTGCTTATGTTCCTACCAACGTGATCTCGATCACAGATGGGCAAATCTATCTCGAATCGAACCTTTTCAATGCCGGTATCCGGCCCGCTGTGAACGTAGGTATCTCCGTTTCCCGCGTAGGTGGTGCTGCCCAGACCAAGGCTATGCGCCAGGTCGCGGGTCGCCTCAAACTGGATATGGCTTCTTACCGTGAGTTGGCGGCTTTTGCGCAATTTGGTTCTGACCTGGACAAATCCACCCAGAACCAGCTCAACCGCGGCCGCCGAATGCAAGAAATCCTTAAACAGCCGCAGTATGCGCCTGTCTCACTGCCCCACCAGGTTATGACCATTTTTGCCGGTACAAACGGCTATGCCGATGAAGTGCCGGTAGAGAAAATGCGTGAGTGGGAGTTGGAAGTGGTCAAGTTCCTCGATCAATCGCACCCCGAACTTGCCAAGGACGTTGTTGAAAAGAAGCAGATCACGCCTGAAACTGAAAAGAAACTGCGCGAAGCTCTGGCTACATTCAAATCAACCTGGCAAGCCTAATCAACTGCGGAGGGTATCCTTATGGCTTCCGCACGTGAAATGCGGCTCCGAATTCGGAGCGTAAAAAATATTTCGCAGGTGACCCGCGCCTTGCAGGCTGTAAGCGCCAGCAAGGTGCGTAAAGCCATCTCGGCGCTGATGGGTACCCGCCCATACGCCACCAAGGCCTGGCAGGTGCT
>JBBRWF010000545.1:0-3421 GCA_038249405.1 Anaerolineales bacterium | reverse complement strand
GCCAACCCCATCAGCATCTCGCGACGCTGCAATGGTTTCATGTTCCTGAGAGATGCGAGCGATGGCAGCTTGGGAAGATTGGACAGTTGCTCAAACATATGGCGCTCCTTCTAATGGTAAGTTTGGGCGGGTCGGTCTAAAAAACCCACCCCCCCCAACTAAAGCATTTATAAAATAAATTTTTTAAAAGAAGTTCAGGTCGTCGACCAGTTTCTGGTATTCTTTTTCAAAATTGAACTTGTCGGGAGAAGTAGTTTCCATCAGGCTTTTGAAGGTATCCATGCGGGCATACGCTTCAGTCCAGTTGGGCTGGTACTGTTCGGCCGAGGGGGCATCCGGGTAAGCCAGGCCCTGGATGAAGACATCCCAGGATTCTTTGGTCACGAAGGGATAGTCAGTCGATTTCTTTGCGAAGAAGGCATCAGTCTTGCTGGCAATGGCGGGCATGGCGCCGTAAGCGGGCAGCAGTTTGTCGCCGCCGGTGGTGATGAGGTAAGCCAGGGCGGTGAAGGTGGCATCCGGGTTCTTGGTGCCCTTCCAAACGCGGTAGGTATCGGCGTCAACACGGCCATGAACGACGCCATCGGCGCCCATGGGCTGGATCGCGAGCTGGAATTCATTGCCAGCCTTGGCGAAATCGCCCAGGCAGCAGGTGTACCAGGTTTGGGTCAGACCCATTGCGGCCTTGCCGGCGTTAAACAAGTTGCCAGCGCCGAATTCAGGAGCGCCCGCGAGCGCGCCGGTGGCGGTGAAGGGGTTCTTGCTCCACATGCCATCGTAGTACCACTTGAAGCCAGCCTTCCAGCTATCGGGAATGGTGGATTTGTATTCGCCCTTCTTGCCGCCTTCGAAGACCTTGGCGGCGCCACCGTAGAAGGTGCCGACGGAAGCAGCGGACTGCCACTGGGGAGCATAGCCAACCTGTACGATTTGGGTAGGGTCAAAGCCAGCTTCGATGGCATTCGCGCCGTTCTTATCGACGGTCAACAGTTGGGCAACCTTGGTTGCAGTTTCCCAGTTCCAATCGACCATGGTGCCATCGGGCATTTCATACTTGTCGCCGTATTTCTGGGGCGGGTACTTGAGGCCGGATTCGTCGAACATGGCGGGCACGAAGTACATAGCGCCGGGGTATACGGCGAAGGGCAGGCCGATCTGGCCTTCTTCGGTCTGGTAGAACTTGACCAAAGCGGGGTCAAACATGGTCGTGTCGAAGTTCTGGGCTTTGATTTCATCTGTCAAATCAAGCCACTGGCCATAGAAGGCATTGGAACCACCCCAGCCAACTGGGCCAACGATGTCGGGGCCATTGCCGGATGCGATCTGGGTGGACAGGGTGTCTTTGGCAGCGTTGAAAGGATAGATTTCGATGATCAGTTGGATCTTGTCCTGGGATGCGTTGAAGTCGGCAACAACTTCTTCCTGGATGGTGATCTGTCCGGGGTCGGTACCGGTACCGAGACCAACAAACCAGCGTACGCAGGTTTTGCCCGCCTGGCAGTCAGCCACGGGGTAAGGGGTCAGGGTGGGGGTGGGGGGAACAGCAGTGGGGGCTTCGGTCGCGGCGGGGTCAGCGGCAGGAGCTTCAGTAGCGGCGTCAGCGGCGGTGTCTTCGGTCGCGGCGGGGGCGGCGGCAGGAGCTTCAGTAGCGGGGGCGGCGGGGGCGCCGCAAGCTGACAGGATCATCGAAGCGATGATCAGTAAGCTGGTGACAAATAACATTTTCTTCATGGTGAAATTTCTCCTCTTTAAGATTGGGTGAGAAAACTGATTGGGTTGGGTATGCATGATCTGTTTTTTGTATAGGACGCATCACCTCCTGTGGTTGTTTTTTGATGAATTTGCTGCTTCGTGCGTACAACCGCACGAACGGCGGATGATAATTTCCGTAGACAGCAGAGTGACTGGTTCAGCCGGCAGATTTTTGATCTGGTTGAACAAGAGCTGCGCGGCAGTACGTCCCACCTCTTCCGTTGGAGCGCGGACAGTGGTGAGGGGTGGGTTAAGGAAAGGGGAGAGCCGTGAATCATCGAAACCAACAACGGATACATCTTCGGGCACGCGCAGACCGCTTTCGTTTAGCGCGGTCAAAGCACCGATGGCTGCATCGTCATCGCCGCTGAAAATGGCATCGAAATGATATTCATTATCCGAGATCAGCTTTTTAATGTTCTGATAAGCAATTTCGCCGTTGAATTCACCGTCAATAAATAAGTTTTCATTTGCGGCAATTCCGTGCGTTTCAAGGGCTTCACGATAACCCTGTTCGCGCCATTGAGAGTCTTCCTGTTCGTGCGGGCCGCGCAGAAAAACGATGGCGCGCCGCTGGTGTTCTTCAATCAGATGATCGATGATCTTTCGGGTGGCTGCTTTGTTTTCAACGGTGACGAATGGGATTTTTAGGTTTGGTGGTGGGGTGCGATGGATCAAAACAAGTGGAAAACGATTGCGGCATAACTGTGTCAGGTGTTCTTCGCTAAGGCTGTCGGCAAAAACGAGCATGCCGTCTGTGTTATGCGCGCCGATCGGCGGTTCGCTGTTTTTTTGAACTGGCGACTTGTAAGTTGCCACAAGTAAATTATATTGATTCTCGCTGACCACTGACTCAATTCCGCTGAGCAGCGGGGCGAAAAAGTCGGTGTGCATGTTGTGCAACACGAGCCCGATGGTCTGGGTGCGGCGGGTTGCCAGGTGGCGTGCTGCCGCATGAGGTTTATAATTCAGATCAAGCATTACCTGCTGGATGCGCTCGGCAACTTCCACCGAGACTGGTGCATTCTGGTTGGTGAATCGGCTGATGGTCGCGACAGAAACACCGGCGTGTTTGGCTACATCTCGAATTGTTACGGAATCTGATCTGCGCGTCATTTATTTTATCCATGTAACCGGTTACTGTAACCGGTTACATTAAATCACATTTGATTTTCTGAGTCAATACTTTTTTAATAAATTGTTAATATTTTAAGAATATTCGCTTAATGAAAAACCGTTTTTATGGATTCGTCTCAAAAAAGAATGGAAAGGTAATAGTTACCCGACGTTTTCGGTGTTAAAGCGCTGAAAACCGGGTGACTGTCACCTTATGTCTAACCCGGCCTTCAGGGTTTGATCTCTACTATTTAATAAGGTCTCATTGCATTTAATCCTTTCTCGTTATAGAATACCTGTGCGGTTTGATGGACATATGGCCCTGTGATAACTCGATCAATGAAAAAAGCCTTCGTCGTTATAACCAGGTTCTTGCAGCCCAGCCTGAGATTTAAGGTTGCGTTGGCTTTAATACCTATTTTCCGCTACCCCCTGGAAGGGGTTTGGGATAGGTGCAGGGTACAATTTGAGACATGGACACTCAAACCACCCCACCTGACGTTGAATATGAAACATACCGAATTGGTGTAGCTTTTATCGTGAAAGACATCCT
>JBBRWF010000544.1:0-3422 GCA_038249405.1 Anaerolineales bacterium | reverse complement strand
GGGGTCGAGTTGTCCGCGCAATTTTTTAACCTGAGAAGCCTTGATCAGCCCGGCGTTATTCCCCCAACTCTCACGCACAAAGCTCAGGATCTCAGCCAATTCCTGATCAGACAATCGGCTAAAGGGCGGCATGGTGTACACGCGCGGATGCGCCGCCGTCTGCGCTGTGTTCCAACCCGTCAACGTAATATGCAGAAGCGTCGCTGGATCAGCCGATGCCACGGAAGGGTTCTGTGCCAACGACGGGAAGATTTCTTTTACGCCCGCACCATCCTGGCGATGGCAATCAACACAGAATTGCACATATCCCAAGCCACCCCGCGTAGAGAAAAGTGTAGTGGGAATTGGTGATGCGGCAATATGAGTGGGCACCGCAGGCATGGATAAGTCGTTTTCACCGGCTGGCAGCGATTTCAGATAGGTGGCGATGGCTGTCAAATCACCATCGCTAAAGTGCTGGGTGCTTTGATGAATCACCTCGACCATATTACCGGAAACGCTGGCGAAGCGATTCTGCCCCGTCTTGAGCAGCAAAACCGTGTCTTCCACTGTCCATAGATTACGCAGACTGAGTGCGCGCCAGGCTTCTACCGTTTCACCCGCAAGAAAGAATTTGCCTTTGGAACCCTCGTGGGTCATGACTTTTTCTTGGAAGGCAATGCCGCGCGGCGTGTGGCAGGCACCGCAATGTCCGAGCCCCTGTACCAGATAGGCGCCGCGGTTCCACACCGCATCCTGGGTTGAAACAGGCTTGAAGGGAGTGTCATCAAGGAATGCCCAGTTCCAGAGCGACAAGCCCCAACGCATGCTGAACGGCCAGGACATCTCCGAAGGCTTGTTGGGTTGGTTGACCGGCGTCAGTCCCTGAGTCAGATAAGCGTACAACGCGCGCATGTCCTCCCCGGTCATCTTGGCGTAGGACGGATAGGGCATGGCGGAGTACAGATTTTGCCCATCTGCTGCGACTCCCTTGCGCATGGCCCGGTCAAATTGCTCAAAAGAATACTTGCCGATGCCTGTTTGGGCATCTGGCGTGATATTGGTGGAATAGAGTGCACCAAACGGTGTCTTGAGTTCCACGCCGCCAGACATCAATTTGCCATTGGGTACGGTGTGACAGGCGATGCAGTCTCCCAGGCGTGCCACATACTCCCCACGTTTGATCAACTCTGATGCCTCTGCGGAAGCTGCGGTTCCCGGCACAGCCAAATTTGCCCCCGCCGGTGTTGAGTCGATGGCCTGAGCGCCCTGACCGAAAAGCAGAGACGCGCCAAAAATTATTTCCAGAAAGAATTTGATGGTAGTCATTACATATCTCCCTTTAAGTTAGCGCTTTCCGGACGGAGTACGCGGCGTCATGTCGCTGGCTTTCACGCCGACCTCCGCTTTCGCCTGCGCGATGAGTTCGGAGCAGTGGCTTTGCTCGATCTTGCCGAATTCCAAAAGCGGAATCAGCGCGCCTATACCCGCCGTCACGCTGCCCAAGGCTGCCGCAAGGCCGACGCGCGTAATGACGTTACCCATTTCTGGGTGGACGGCGGGATGTTTGAGTGTTCCCGTAATATTTATCGGTCCCCGCAACGACGCGAGGCTGAAGCTTTTGGATTCAGCAGTCAGGCGCAGATTCAGCGCTTCAGTGCTGAAGTTCACGTCTCCCGTGCCGTGCAAGTTCACCTTTGGCGTGTCGAGCACCATGGCCTGAATCTTGAAGTCGCCCTGGACTGCGTTCAAGGTGCTTACCATGCAGCGGATCGGCGTCTGCTTGTCGCCACCAATCAGGCGCGCAAGCGAATTTGCAATGTCGAGATCCGACAGCCGTAGCGCCAATTCGCTCACGGTGCCACCAACCATGATCACGGCGGCCTTACCGTTCGCAGAGCCGAGCATTTGCGAGATAGAGTTTCCAGTCATCTCCAGCTTCGCGCGCCCGCCCATGGTGCCCGAGCTCACGGCGCGCATTTTTTCCGTAGGCATCAGCTTGTCGAGATGCAGGCCTTTGGCCACAATGTCGGCGTGCGTCGCGATGCCTTGCTGGCGAGCGTCCATCTGGATCTGAGTTTCCAGGCTTCCGCCGGCGACCGAAAAATTGAGCGGTGCGAGTTTGAGCGTCCCGTTTTCCACGAGCATGTGTACGTCCATTTTTTCGAGCGGCATTTTCTGCGTCATGATCTTGGCGCCTCGAAACTTCACGTCCACGTTCGCGGCGCGCAGTTTTTCCAGACTGAATGGCTCTGTTGGGAGAAGCTTGTCGGAGGGCGGCGGCTTGTCCGCGGGTTTGCCGCCGCGGTCAGCACCGATAAAGCCGCCCAGATCGGCCATATAGAGATTGTTTGAGACCAGATCGGCTTTGATGAACTGGGGTTTCTGGCCGACGTCGACCGAGAAATCCCCCCTCAGATCGCTCTTTCCTATGACACCCTTCAACTGGCGCAATAGCCATACGTCGCCGCTATGATTGAGCGCGCCCGCAATCTTGTACGCAGGCGTTGGCGGGATAGGCACGCCCACAATCGGATAGAGTAAGGCGAGGTCACTGCCTTCGAGCGTGAAGTTGACGTTTTCGCCTTTTAGGCGGAGCGGATCGATCAGCACGCCATCCGCGCTTGCTTTAGTCGTGCCGAATACGGCCTGCGCCTTGATAGGATAAGGATTATCGGCCTTGCGCAGACTGAGCAACGCGCCGCCGCGTGCGGTAAATGTCGATGGCATACCTTTGAAGCGGCCCTTTCCCGTCACCTCCAGCATGGATTCCGGGCCTTGCTGGCCGTCCAGAGTATTGACCTCTAGCGTGAGGTCCGTATCGATCCGGGGATCGCGGTACGTTGCGTTGCCATGATCAATGGCGAGCGTGCCCACCTCCGGGATTGGGGTTGGCTTGTCCTTGTCCTGGGCTTTGAACACCCAATTGGGCGTACCGTCCCTGTTCACTTCAAGTACGACGCGCGGCGCCGACACCGCTACGTCGGGAAAGTTGAGGTGTCCAACCAGCAGCTGGAGCAGATCCACCCTGAAATCGAGGCGTTTGATCTCAGCCATGTTCGGCTCGTAACCCCACTCGGCATTGCCCATAACGAGGTCATTGGCGATGATGCGCGGACGCAATGAGAGCTGCACGTTGAGGTCGCCATTGATTGCGAAGCTTCTTCCGGTTGCGTTGGTGACCTTGCGCGCGATGTAAGGCCGCAGCAGATTCCAGTTGAGAAAATAAAGCGCAACCAACAGGATGATCAGAAAAGCGGCAATGCCGATAAGCCATTTTTGTATTCGGTTCATGGGTATTCCTCGCTGACGGCCTTATCGACTGACTGGTGAGCAATTTCGGCAACACGGGCGATCACGGGCTTGGCCTTGTCTAATGCTTCCGGCGCGTCGTTAGTCGCCGCTACGGCTGGGCACCGTGGGCGCGTCGCCTGTCGCAGGCT
>JBBRWF010000543.1:0-3423 GCA_038249405.1 Anaerolineales bacterium | reverse complement strand
TGGGCCAGCAAATGCCATTGAAAGCATTTCCCCATGAGCACCCTTCTCCATAAGGTAACAAGATGGATATTTCATGGTGAGCTTTGAACCCAGGTTGGCATCAACCCATTCGTGGGTGGCATTTTCATATACTTTGGCACGCTGCGTAACCAGGTTGAAAACATTTGTGGACCAGTTTTGAATGGTCGAATAACGCGAGCGGGCGTCTTTTTTAACAATGATCTCAATTACACCGCTGTGAAACGAATTGGTGGTGTATTGAGGCGCGGTACAACCTTCCACATAATGGACCTGAGCGCCTTCTTCAACAATAATCAGGGTGCGCTCAAACTGGCCGACATTTGCTGTGTTCAAGCGGAAATAAGCCTGTAAGGGTAAGTCGACTTTGACGCCTTTGGGCACATAGACAAAAGAACCACCCGACCAAACAGCGCTATTCAAAGCAGCAAATTTATTGTCTTCAATAGGAATAACTGTACCAAAATGCTCCCGGAAAAGATCCGGATACTGTCGAAGGCCATCTTCGATTGAAAGAAAAATAACGCCCTGCTTTTCCAGATGTTCAAGCACAGAATGGTAAACCATTTCAGATTCATATTGAGCGCCAACGCCAGCCAAGAACTTACGTTCAGCTTCGGGAATCCCCAACTTATCAAACGTACGCTTGATGTCATCCGGGACATCATCCCAGGATTTTTCGCTTTTTTCTGTTGGTTTGACGTAATAAAAAATCTGATCCAGATTTAATTCTTCCAGGGTAGGTCCCCAGTTGGGCATGGGACGGCTCAAATAATGTTCAAGCGCCTTCAAGCGGAAATCAAGCATCCATTGAGGCTCACCCTTCATGCGCGAGATGTTTTCCACAACTTCACGACTCAAGCCGCGTTGTGATTTAAACACATAGTTATCATCACGGTCATGAAAACCGTATTTGTAATCGCCAATATCTTCAAGAATTTTTGCGTCTTCACTCATTTTTTTTCACCAGTGATAAAACGTCATGAGGAATGTGGAAAAAGCGCGCTGCTGTTTACTACCAATAATTTTATGGAAGACACTTTTAGTAAGTTTCCATATGCGCTTCCAACACGACAAGATCCACAATTCAATAAAGCGCTAGGCCAGCGTCTCTTCATACTTCTCGCGGACCCAATCGTAACCAGCTTCTTCAAGGTGCAGGGCGAGTTCCGGGCCGCCACTTTCCACAATCCGACCGCCCATCATGATATGAACAAAGCCTGGCTTGATGTAGTTCAACAAGCGCTGATAGTGGGTGATGACCAACACACCCAATTCGGGACCGCTTAAGGCATTTACGCCCTCAGAAACAATGCGCAGCGCATCAATATCCAACCCGGAATCAGTTTCATCCAGGATGGCAATTTCAGGTTTAAGCGTGGCCATCTGCAAAATCTCGGCGCGCTTCTTTTCGCCACCAGAAAAGCCTTCGTTTAGATAACGACCAGCAAAGGAATTGTCCATTTTTAACAATTCCATCTTTTCTTTTAGCATTTTACGAAATTCAGGAATAGGAATTCCTTTATCTTCCGGGTTTGCGGCCCTACGGCGAGAATTGATTGCCGTGCGCAAAAAATTCGCAACGGTAACACCTGGAATGGAAACCGGGTATTGAAAAGCAAGGAAGATACCAGAGCGCGAACGCTCATCTGGCTGCATCTCCAATAAATTCTTATCTTTGAACCACACTTCGCCTTCAGTAACTGTGTAGCTCGGATGCCCCATTAAAGTATAGGCCAGGGTGGACTTGCCGGTACCGTTGGGGCCCATAATGGCATGCACTTCACCCTGACGAATTGTCAGATCAAATCCCTTGAGAATTTCCTTGCCTTCTATGCTGACATGCAGATTCTTGATTACCAACTCAGACATATTTGCTCCTTGCGATTTGCTTTACCGCCTTAAGGCGTTTTTTTTATCAGATTGTATTTTAGCAAATTGGAGTAAAAATGTCAATATTTATGATATTTTTCTAGTATATTCAAATAGAATTTTAACGATGTGGATTTTCTAAAAGCAACAGTTGATAATAATTGACAGACAGAGCTGTTTTCCCACCAGGTTGGATGACCATTCTGCCAATTCACAAAAGTTGCCAGAGTTGTTTTTTGTATCAACCTTCGAGAGCTATGACTGGATTGCAATCAACGCCACGATAATATTTTGTAGTGTTTTATCGCATCATATTACCAGAGTCACTTTATTGCAAAATATTTTGTTCAATCTATTATTAAACTTGAATTAAACCGAAAGCGTAAATCAACAACTCACAAGCGTTTAACATCATGTGAACCACTTTCGTAGATACCCGCAGGAGTGATTTCAATAAATTCTGCATTTTCCTGAAGCTCGCGAATGGACTGTGCACCGCCGTAACTCAAGCCTGAGCGTAGGCCGCCTACGAGCTGATGAAGCACTTCGCCAACATGTCCACGGTAAGGTACCACCGCCTCGACACCTTCGGGGACAACTTTCATCCAATCTTCCTGATCTTCAGCGCTTTCATCATGTCCTCGCTCAATAGAGCGGCGACCCATTGTAGCGGCCAATGAGGCCATACCGCGCACCACTTTTACCTTTTGGCCATCGCGGATAACTGGTGAGCCGGGGGCTTCTTCGGTACCAGCAAACATACTGCCAATCATGACCGTTTCAGCACCGGCAGCCAATGCCTTTACCATATCACCTGCCTTCTGAATGCCACCATCTGCAATCAGCGGCACATCCCGCCCAGATTCGCGGATGCCCTCGGCGCTGTCCATGATGGCTGTTAATTGTGGAACCCCAAACCCTGTAACAATACGTGTGGTGCAGATCGAACCGGGTCCAATACCAACCTTGATGGCACTTGCTCCGGCTTCCGCCAATTCACGCGCACCCTCACGGGAGGCAACATTACCAGCTACGAGCTGGGCATCTGGAAATTGTTGGCGGAGAATGCGCAGCATTTCAATACAGTGGTCAGCGTGACCGTGAGCAATATCAAGGACAAGCACGTCCGCGCCAGCCTGGAGCAACGCCGCTGCGCGATCGACCTCACCTCGAGTGACACCGATAGCTGCGCCTACACGCAGTCGACCTTTTTCGTCCAGTGCTGCCAGGGGGTTTTGGACCGGTTTCAGTACATCCTGTGATGTGATCAGACCTTTCAGGGTGCCGTCTTCGTTTAGCACAGGCAGCTTTTCAATGCGGTTTTCATACAGTAATGTACGGGCAGAATCCAGTGATATTCCCGCAAATGCAGTGACTAGGCGCTCGCGGCCCGTCATCACTTGCTCCACAAGGCGGCTTTCAGGCGGGGCAAGGTTGACATCCCTTTGCGTAACAATACCTACCACCATTGCGGAACCATCAAGCACCACTAAACCTCCCACATCATGACGTTGCATTAACTGGCGAGCCTGC
>JBBRWF010000542.1:0-3454 GCA_038249405.1 Anaerolineales bacterium | reverse complement strand
CAAAAATTATTATTAACAAAATTGGGAGTAATAACGAAACGACAGTTGATATAGTAATTTTAGGGCCAAGTACGCTAGATGGAAAGCCCTCTTACAACTTATCTGTAGGGGATACTGCGATGGTTTTTTCAAAGCAGACTGCGCTTATCTGGCGAGGTGGGCTAAACAAACCAATCACGGAAATAATAACTGACCCATCTTTTGCCTTTTTCATACAATCAACCAAAAATGATAATTTTGAAGGAAGGATCATTCACGATCTCGGAAACGGAAATTTTACAACGGAAGGTATCTCACTTCCTTTGCCCGATTTAATTTCTCAAATTCTCGGTATTTCTCAAGAGAAAACTCCATAATTTACATTTTCAGCAATGTTTGTATTTTCTAGATAGCAGTCGGATTAATTTGTAGGAAATCTATAATAAATTAAAGCTCTTTAAGATACAAGCGAGTTTCACGTAGTACCCGATCACTTTATATTGGAAGTCAGTTCAAATCGTGACCACGATGAGTTTACTCATATACGCTCAGAGCCAGTTTGCGATTACTCTCACATGGTAGGACAAAATTCTCTTTGTGTGGCCTTGACGAAAAGCATGTTTTCTTATTTGCCACGGCAAAAAAGACATTGATGAGTACAAATTAAAACTGTATTTTGAATCGTCCGATGAGTCATTTACTAAGTAATATTCAGTCTTGGTCTTGGACGATAATCGAATTTCATTGACATTCTCGGAACTCGAATACCGTTCTGTTTTGGCGATCAATTCAAACCCGATTTGTAAGGAAATTTCAACATTATGATATAAGCAGGTTACAAAATGTTCCCTTTGATATTGCATTGTAGTGAACGATCATATTGCTAACAAATGATCTCGTTTCCGTCCTTGCCAGGTTTTTCGGCGATGTTTTCAGCCAAGATCACAATACTATGTAATTTTTCTATTTTTCAAACATGTGAGTTGACCACTCGCATTTGGTTGGCGTTGCCTGTCTTTTACTTGCGAGATATCGTTGCGCGCTGTTGTGGCTGACTTCACCATTTAGTAGTGCTAAAAATCTAGCAGCAGATTGCCAAAATGCTCTGGTGAGATAGCCGATGTAAAAATCTAGTAGTTCTCCATTTATTCGCCTTTCGCCAAGTTTACGCAATGTTGTTTAAGGTGAATTATCTGATTAAATGTAACTGCTCAGGCTGTCTTTGCGAGACCGGCGTTTTTGCTCTTTGCCGGTCGTGGCAATCTGTTCATCCACAAGGTAGATTGCTTCGTCGCAGAGAACGCTCCTCGCAACGCTAAAGGCGTGCAAAGCGATGACAAAATTAGGTACTGCCTGAGCAGTTACGATTAAATTCTAGATTCAGATGCCATAGAAATGGTTTGCTTTGTGTGCTCTCGGGAAAACATTATACCTAAATAGGTCTAACGTATTATTGCATGGCACCACTTACCCAATTACTCGTCTTAATGCCTTCTCAATATCATCGTCCGCCGGCTCCACGCACTGAATAAACGCTGGCTGGATCAGCACCGGCTCGATGTCATAGACATCCGCGCTGTAGCCCAGCTTCACGATGGCGTAGGTTTTCGGGATGCGCGCCAGATAGCGCTTGTATTCCGTGTTCACCATGCCTTTCTCAGACTTGCCCAGGTGCGGCAGGATCATATCGCGATCCTTGGCGTCCTTGGTCTGGAAGGCGAACAGATTGGCGCAAGAAGAGAAAATACCCTGAGGAATCTTCGAAACAGTCTGTGCAAGCAGATGCAGATACACCCCGTACTTGCGCCCATCGCGCCACATGCTCTCCCAGATCGCCGCCACCGAACCGCCTCCACTGGTGCTTTCGCTGTCAGATGCCGCGCCAGACGATACTCCGGAAAGCACCTTGTTGGCTTCTTCAAAGAAAATGTCCATCACCGGGAACTTCCTGCCGTTCAAACTCTCACGCCTACGAACCACCGAATCGTAATACAACACAGTGGCCAGCAGGCTGAACAGGGCCGCTTTGACAAATTCGTCCATCTCCGCGCCACCCTCGATTACCGCGATGCCCCAGGCGTCATCCTGCGGCCCCAGCAACCCCAGATCTTCGATGGCCAGGCTATCCACGCCCGGGCCGTACTGCTGCAGCATCTGGCCTTCTTCAAACTGCTCCAGACGCAACAACACTCCTTCCAGCGATGTGCGGCTGGCCTGATCGCCTTTCCCAAGCAATGCGAAATATTGGCGCAAAACCCGCATCCAGTCCACGATGCTGACTTTCTGGCTGCGCCGGACGGCCAGAGTCTGCTGCTGCTCCGGGCTAAGATCGTGCACACTCTGCCCCGGCTGGGCTCCAAGCGCAACTGCTTCTTCCTGGGTCACGAAGCTTTCGACACCGTGAAACAGGACTCCGGCGTTTGTGTAAACTTCGGTCAGCGCGCGGCGCATGAAACCCAACTGGCGCGGCCCCATCCGTCCGGCGTTGGCGAACAGCTCGCAGATCATCGTCCGATAACGGGATGCCTCGACCCGCTTCGGGATTTGCAGGAAGTTCCAGCGCAGCGGGCGTTTCGCGCCAGGGAATAATTGGCGCACATCCACCCGACCTTGCGCGCCAGGCCAGTTGAGCGCGCGGCGCCACCCCTGACCAAAGTCCAATATGACAATGCGATGGTTCAGTTTGGTGAGCAGCTCGAAGGCCAGACGTTCAGCCGCCACGGATTTCCCGAAACCGGTATCCCCGACAAAGGCAGTATGGAAGTGGCGATCCGCCGCCAGCTTCAGAGGCGCGTTGGTCAGCTTGCCAGTTTCCACCGAAAGCTGCCTGCCCAGAAGCATTTCGCCCGGCATGTCCGGATAGAACGCAAAGGCGGGCGTCTCTTCCTGAGTGGTAAGCGCCGCGCCCTGTTCAAAGACCCCTGGAGCGACGTAAGCTGCCGTCTGGAGCATGGTCAGGAGAGTCGAGTCCATGTACCCGGACATCACGCCTGGAATTCGCTCAGCGCGCGTGGATGGGGTGAAGACCGCAGCGTGCTTACGGATGTAAGCCTGTTCTTCGTCTGCCAGAGCGCGACACTGCACCCCGGCGACGACATCCTCGGTACCCTGGAAAGCTTCGGGTATCAAACCCATCAATGCCTGTGCCCCGCGCTCAGTGCGCGCCAGGGCATACACATCGGTGTAGAACGCACCCTCCAGACTGGCAATGTTCAGAATTTTCTCGTGAGTGCGCATGATCTGGGTGATCAGCATGGCCGGGTCATTCTGCCATTGGGACGATTCGCCAATCGAAAAGGATGGGGCGATACCCACCATCAGTCCCGAGCTTGTCGAGCGACCAATCCCTGAGCCGGTGGACTCGCCTGCCGACTTCGTGCTGCTGGCGCTCGCGGTATCGGCAGTGGAGTGGGTGCTGCTGGCGCTATTGGTATCCGCGGTTGAGTCGGTCACAGACCCAGATTGGCCCCAGGAT
>JBBRWF010000541.1:0-3454 GCA_038249405.1 Anaerolineales bacterium | reverse complement strand
TCGTTGTGTGTCTTTTGTTAGTTTTTTTTAGAATAATTACTTCTATTTTTGCGGGCTTTGTTCGGTATTCGATTTGGATTTACTCACGGGATGGTTGTTTTTGCTTACATCGCCTGGGGCTGTCCCAAAGGGGGCGCAAAGATCGCGAGCCCTGAGCTATAAAAAGCGCCCCATCAATGGGGCTCAGAAGCTATTTCGTCGGCGGAAAGCCCTATTCATTATTATCTCCGCAATGCAGCAGAGTGGGATGGGGCGTTTCTATGTAGCCGGGAAGATTTAACCGTCGGCGGTGAGTAAATACTTTGATTTCCGTTTTACGCGCAGAACCGCGATCTTGGTGGAATGATTGAACGGCGCCGGGTCGGTGGGGGAATTTTTAAGCTGAGGTGGGGTGCTGCCTGTAAAATCATCTGGTACGGGGATCAATTGTTCAATCGACAGGTATTCGTCGGCGCAAAGGGCTTGCAGGGAAGCCAGGTAATCTTTGCCGTTGATGAATAATGCGTTATTGATGGCGATGATCCAACCGCCGTGCCGGACAAGCGGACGGATCTTGTTGATCAATTTTGTGCTGCCGGTTTCAAGATCAACCCTGCCGCTGGCAGTGGATGCAAAAAATGGCGGGTCCAGAAATATGCAATCGAAAAGCTGGCCCGATTTTTTTAGCTGGCTGACGCTCGGGAAGAAATCTGTGCTGAGAAAATCCCTGGATTTGACTGAAAAGCCGTTGAGCGCGTAAGAATCTTTAGCGAGATTGAGAAAATTTTGGTTGCGGTCCAATTGGATAACGCGCGCTGCGCCTCCGGCAAAGGCGGCAACACCCAGGCTGCCGGTGTAGGCAAACGTATTGAGAACCGTTTTGCCGCGCAGATTTGTCTTTGCCCAGGCGCGCACATTGCGTGTATCCAAGTAAAAGCTTGCGTCGCGGTTCATGGTGATGTCTATGGAATACCAGACGCCAGCTTCGCGGATTTTTTGGTCTGGAACCGAGCCGTACAGCAGGGTAGCGCGTTTTTCTGCGCTGCTCTTCGCGCTGCGAGCTTTGCAAACAATGCATTGAATCCAGGGAAGTTGAGCGTTCAGCCATTGAACCGCGGAGTTTAGCTCATCATCGATCGGTGTCTCTGCATAGTTGTGGAAAAGGGCGGTGCGCGCGTAAATATCAATGCTCAACTGTGGGAAACCTTCGTAAAAGCCGTTGAACAGGCGAAAAGCTGCGTAATGCTCTTCGTCAAAAAAATGCTGGCGGCGGGCCAGTGCGGTATCCAGAAGGTTGGTGATGAAACTCATTGGCTGGTTCTATTTTGTGCAGGGAGTGTTTTATGACAGGGGGAATGTAATAAAAAAACCGCTCATGTTCAGGCGGTCTGTTGATAGGCTTCCAGTTTTTTGGTAAGGGTTGCGCCATCGGGCTCAGTCAGGGTGGTGCCATCCGGGAAGACGATGGTGGGCACACTGCGGTTGCCACGGTTGATTTTTTTGACAAACTCGGTTGCAAGTTCATCCCGTTCAATATCGATATCGGCATATTGGATGGACTTATCCGCAAGAATTTGGCGGGCTCTGCGGCAGTCACCACACCAGGTGACGCCGTATAAGATAATTTGGGTTGGCGAAAAAGTGTACAGATCGGGCATTTCAGTTTACTCCAAGTTTTTGTTTTAACTCATCGTCAGCAGGTTCCAACAGGATGGTTCCATCGGGAAAGATGAGGGTTGGAATGCGGACACGCCGGGTGAGTTTTTCGACGAAAATAAAGGCATCGGTATCTTTGCCAATATCCACAATTAAATAATGAGTTTTGAATCCATCCAGCAATGCCTTGGAGCGTTTGCAATCCGGGCACCAGCTGGCGCTGTAGACCACGATTCGGGAAGGTTTTGGGTTGTAAATATCGGTGTTTTGCATAGCGATAGAATCTCTTCGCGAAATTATACACTAATTTATTATAGCAATTCCTCGGGCAATGGGGGCCAATCGGGCAGCTGCTCGGCCTGTTCATCCCAGTTTTCCTTGCCGCTCCAGGATTCTATCTGGATGGCGAAGACGGTTGTGCGGGCCAATTCCTGGTCGGTGATGGGGCGGTATTCTTTGCCGGGGGTCATGTGGGGGAAGTATTTTTTTAGCAGGCTGTTCAGAACCTGTTTTTGATTATCTGCATTTTCCAGGATGCTGACTGTTCCAAATAGAATCACGGAGCGGTACTGGATTCCAAATTCGAGGGCGGTGTTTGCTGGAAGGTAACGCCCGAACTCGCTGACTTCCAGGCTGACTTTGGGGTTGTGTTCCAGGTTGTCGCGGGTGCGCCCGGCGATGTTGGAATGGAAGATAATGCGGTGATTGGCTTGATCGAACCAGTAGTTGGTAGGGGTGATAAAGGGCTGCCCATTGCGGCTGTGGGCGATATGCGCGATCTGGCCGCGCTGCAGAAATTCCTTGACCCAGGCATCGTCACGGGTGTGGCCGGGGATGCGCTGGTACTGTGTGGGGCTGGCGTTTTCATAATTACGGGGCATGTTTTATCCTTGCTGCGCTCTTAATTTTCGCCATTGCGCTTCGGCATCCGGGATTTCTCGTGCGGCGTTTCGCAAAATTTCAAAACTGCGTTCTATGAGCATATCCAGCGTTTCAACGGATACAGGTTCTTGATTATCAACAGATTCGAGCGCTTTGATTAATGAGCCGCGCAGTCCACTGGCGCGCCGGGCCCAGATCGAATCGACTGAAAGGCGTTCCAGGCGGGAGGTTAATAGCCGGAGAAGTTCTATGCGTTGGTCAGTCATACGGTATTTTACTGGCAGGAGGCTTTGATAATACTGCTGCTGGCGCGCCCGGCCTTGCTAAACGCTTCTACGCGATAGCTGAGCGATTTTGCGCTTGACACAAAGGCCACATCTGTGTAAGTGGCGGTGTCTGGGGCCAGGGTAATTACCACTTGTTCATCCCGGTAAACGGTGAAGCCATCCTCGTTATTGGAGCGGTCGGTCCAGGCCAGGTTCATGGTCATGTTGTTGCCGTTGGCGGCAAAATCGCAGGTATAGGTATAGTTTGACCAGACCGGCGCATTGGGCGGCACGGGCGACGGCGTGGGCGGCGCTATGACAGTTGGCAGAGCGGCAACGCTGCCTGATGGCTGCGCAAAGTCTTTTGCTACCCAGCAATCTCCGCCATCGGGATTCTTAATCAGGTAGAAGTTGCCATCCTGAGAAACTCCGAGGGGCTGCATTTGTTTCCCGGAGAGAATAACCACAACCACCTCGAATTCGGTTCCCGGTCCTTTGCGGCAGTTTGTATTGCCTGTGAATTGCAATATTGGAGGTTCGTAAGTTGGCGTAATGGTGACCGTTGGGGTGGGTGCAGGTGTGTTTGTTTGGGTGGCTGCTGGTTTGGCTGGCGGCGGCGTACTGGTTGGAGTGACTTGCAGGCTAATATAAAATCGGGGTAGGCAAAATAT
>JBBRWF010000540.1:0-3458 GCA_038249405.1 Anaerolineales bacterium | reverse complement strand
CATATATACCTGAGCGCCGCTGGCTTGTTGAACCGCTTTGGCGCTGCCAACATGGTCGGCATGCAGATGGGTCAGGATGATATGACCGATGTCTTTGGGCTGTTTGCCCAATTCGCGCAATGCATCCATAATGGCCGGTGCGCTGCCGGGAATGCCCGTGTCGATCAACGTCAGGACGCCATCGTCGATCAAATAAGCGCTGACCACCCCAAAGGAAATTTGATAAACGCCTGAAACAACGGGTTGAAGACTCATACCATCACCTCGAATTCGAATAAGACGCACAGGTTAATATATCGCTTGTACTACCCACAGCGTCCTGACACATGAAGATTAATTGCTGATTGCCGGTGATTTACGGACGTAGGTCTTGTCCGATAACTGCGCCAACATGAAATCGGCGATATCGGCACGGGCGATGCGGGAGCCCATGCCCTTGCCGACATATCCGACCTTGACGTTGCCAGTTTTGGGGTCATCGGTCAACATTGGCAGACGCACCACAGTCCACTCCCGGTCTGAAGTACGTACCATCTCAACCACCTTCGACATATCTGCCAGGACATTTTTTGCCATCACCTTGAGCAAGAAGTTCATCACGTGGTTGAAAAGCTTGGGGGCATCATTGGGATCGCCCACACCGGCCCCGGCTGAAATAATCAGGCGGCGCACACCCTGTTTTTTCATGGCAGCCAGGATGTTGGTCATTCCCTGGCTGACTTCAAAGGTCGGCTCATTGTTGGTGGGTCCCAGCACGCTGATGACAGCCTCCACGCCGGTAATTGTGTGTTCCACTGCCTGCGCATTTGTTACGTCACCCTGGATAACGGACAAGGATGGATTCTTAACCGACAGTTTGGATGGCGTGCGCACCAGAGCCACAACCTGGTGACCTTTTGATAAAGCTTGTTGAACCAGGTGCTGCCCGGTGCGGCCGGTTCCGCCAAAGATTGCGATTTTCATTTTTTCTCCTTTACATGAACATGGATTGAAGCTGCCGCGCAACAAGTTTTAATGGTTCGGCGCTATGATAGGTGCGGCTGAGAATAATACCGCCTTCGATGGAGGCTGTGATAAAAAGCGCCAATTCTTGCGCGCGGATGGCATCCAGGCCGCTGGCAAGCAGCTTTTCCTTGAATGCATCTGTCAGCATGGAATAGGATTCCCGGCAGGCCAGATTGATACGCTCGGAGGTGGTCGCCGTTTCCATCGCCACGGCTGTCAGCGGGCTGCCTGCCGCAAACCCGCTCAACTCCACGTTTTTAGCAATATCCAGAACAAAATCATACAGCGCCAGGGCCGGATCAAGAATCTCGCCCAGGCTGGCGCGGATCCGCCTGGCAGTCGATTGCCCGGATTGCAAAACGGCCTCGCAAATGATCTGGTCTTTGCCTTCTGGAAAGTAATAGTACAAGGAACCCTTGGGCGAGCCGCTCTCGCGGATGATTTCATTCAACCCGCTGGCGTGGCAGCCCTGTTTTTCCAGAAGAGTGGCTGTGGTCTGAAGGATCTGGTCCCTGGTAGTGTTCATGGGCTAATTCAAGGTAATGGATATGAAGGTCTTGTCGTTTGTCAGGCGCCGCACTTCTTGGGGGTCGGCCTGTGCCGGAATATGTACCAGCCCCATTCGATCAGACATTTTCACGCCACGTTCTTCAATCATTTGGTTGATAAATTTGGCAATCAGGGTGGTATCCTGGCAAATTTCAGCCCTGGCCTGGCGTTCCTGGCCCTGCAGGCGCAAATGAATGACGGGGTCGCTTTGCAGGTTTTTCCACCAGTTGCTTTGGGTGAAGAGCATCAGTGTGCCGTCCGGCATACGGGTGTAACCAACCGGGGTGGAAAACTGTTTACCGCTCTTTCGGCCCTTAAACCCCAGCACCATCAACTTGTCGCTTATCACCCCATGGAATGGGGAACGCAGAATAAATTTCAATAACGGGTTAACCACGAGATACATTAGCTTTGGGATGGGTGGCTGCATCCCTGGGGATGCAGCATCTGGAACAACAGGGTCTGTCAATTAATGCTCCTTTATTGAAGATAACCTTCTCGAGTTTACAGTATTATTATAACAACTGGTCTATATATTGTCAAGAATCGTTAACAGGTGTATATTGGGTGGCATTCATAACCGACAGGAGCTATAAATGACAAACCCCATCCTTGTTACAGGCGCGCTCGGCAACGTGGGCGCAGAGATCGTTAAACAATTACTTACGGCAGGTCGAAAAGTCCGGGCGGCGGATTTAAGCGTGGAAAAAATCTGGGAACGCTTTGGCGATGCGGTCGAGGCGGTCGCCTTTGATTTTTCCAAACCGGAGACTTTTGCTCCGGCCGTGGCTGGAGTGGAAAGAATGTTCCTGATGCGCCCACCGCAGATCACCGATATTAAACGCTTTATCATCCCGGCGCTGGATGCGGCCCAGGCGGCGGGCGTGAAACACGTCGTTTTCCTGTCCCTGATCGGGATCGAGAAAACAACTTACGTGCCACATTACAAAGTGGAGCAGTATTTACGCGCTTCGCGGATGGCCTGGACATTTCTGCGCGCGAGTTTTTTCATGCAAAACTTGAATACCACGCACCGGCTTGAGATCAAGGATCGCAATGAGATTTTTGTGCCGGTGGGCAAGGCCAAAACCAGTTTTCTGGATGTGCGCGATATTGGCGCGGTGGGTGCGGTCGTGTTGACGGAACCAGGGCATGAGAACAAAGCCTACGATCTGACCGGCCCTGAAGCGCTGGATTACTGGCAGGCGGCGCAGATTTTAAGCGAAACATTGGGGCGCAAGATCACCTATCGGAACCCGAACCCGCTGCACTTCTTATACAAGACCGTCCAACGTGGAACAGCTCTGATGTTCGCGCTGGTTATGACCGGGCTGTATACTGCCACGCGTTTTGGGCAGGCGGATGTGGTCACCAAGGAGGTGGAGCGGTTAACAGGACGAAAGCCCATTCCTTTCCGCCAGTATACCGAGGATTACAAAGCCTCCTGGCAATAGAAAACGACTTTCTCTGAAGCGCTTCCTGAAATTCAGCAGGCGCTTCATGGCTTTTGCAAAGCCGCTTGACAAAAGGATAAAAACAGATCCTTCTCGGTAAAATTGTGAGTGCGAACAAACAATCAAACCGAGGAGGATCCTGAAATGGATTTTAGCATATTGGGTAAGGGTCAGGATATTTGTATAAATGGAGACAGCTTTGATAAGAGCAGTATTTATGATCGGTTACACAAATTATCTGACCTGCGGAAAGCGCGCGGCAAACGATACAATCTGGTTGCTTTGTTGATGATTATCCTGATGGCGAAGTTGTGTGGAGCGAATACGCCGATGGATAAAGCAGAATGGGGAGAGAATCATAAAGAGGAAATGCATAAGTTGCTGAAAATAAAAAGGCCAGACATGCCTATACATAGTACCTATCGTCGGATCATGGCGCACAAGGTATAT
>JBBRWF010000539.1:0-3464 GCA_038249405.1 Anaerolineales bacterium | reverse complement strand
GTAAGATGTGAGCAAGCCCTGTCTGTGTAAAGGGCAGGAAGTTGTGGAGAAGACATTCTGGCTACATGGGCCAGGATGTCTTTTTTTATAAATTGGGTGGAACCTTTTATCACGGAGCTCCTGTAAATGATTCAGGAGGATGTTGAGGAGAGCGCACGCCGCACGGGGGGCAGGCCGTGCGAGGGGGAAAAAGGCACAGAAACGCACAATTATGCACAAAAACGCACAAAAACGCACAATTTTTAATTAAAATTTTTTCTAAACCCGGGTTATTGTGCATCGAATTCCTGCGGGTCGGGGCGGGTGATGTGCCGGGCGTGGGGAAAGGCTTTGTTGAACAGGCGTATAAATTCGAGGCGTTCTGGATAGGGAAGTTCTTTGAAGACGTATTCGTCATCGGGGTCAAGCGGAAAGTCGACGGTTGGGGCGATTTCGTGCCCGGCGCTGTAGCGTCCACTGGCTTCCTGGGCGATGTCTTTGAGCAGGCCGCGCAGGTGGCGGATGGCGGCGCCGTTGAACTTGCGCTGGACGACCCGTTCACGGAGGTCGCCGCCGAGATCGACTGATTTGACGGTGGTGACCCAAAGGGCTTCATCTGAGGCGACGAGTTGGGAGATTTTTTCGCTGAGGGCGGTGAGGAGGTCAACCCGTTCGTGGGAGAGGGCGAGGCCGCTTTCGAGAAGCTTATCTCTTCTGAGTTTGAGTTCGTTGCGGGCGCGTTTGTCTTCGAGGAGGTCGATGCGGGCTGCGCGGGCGGGCCAGTCGTAGGAGACTGACCATTTGCGCAGGGTGTCATAGGAGCGGGTGGGGGGTGTTTCGGGGCGGTTTTTGTACCATTCGAGCAGGCGGGGCAGGTTGCGGCCCGAGCCAAGGAGGATAAAGTCTTTGAAGGCTTGATTGGCTGCGGGGCTTTCGGGGCGGTTCTTGAGCAGGGCGGTTTCGGTGGGGTCGGCGGGGTTCCAGGTGAGCATACGTAATCCTCCCGGCGCCAGGGAACGTCTGGCGCTCAAAATTAGAATTTATGTTCTAATTATGAGAGTATATCATGGAATTGGGGGGGAGGGCAAGAGGTGATTTTGCAGAGTGTCAGGTCATTCACAAAGTCGGGGCATGTCATTGCAAAGAGCGTTTATTTCACGCTGTGGTGTTCTTCAGTAGGAGCATCTGGATGATATCCACAGGGTTAGTTTCTCCCGTTTAATAGTAGTTTGCCTGGTTGGCTGGGGGCGCTCGTTCCCGGCAGGAGCATCCGGGACTATGTCACAAAGAATATCGATCAGGTTGTTTAGGCGTTCTTTGGCGAAATAACGAGAGTTAAAACAGCCGTCCTTTGCCACCCCAAAATGGATTTTTTAGTTGATAATAGATGATTAAGGTAAGTTGGTTAAGAAAAGGATTGGGACTTGTGAGAAGAGAATATTATTCAGACACGATTATAAACTTTCGAAATGCTGCATCTGATCAAATCCTGGGAATATTGGCGACCAATAACACTTTTTCTCTGGAACAGACACAACGTGATGCATGGTTGGTCGAAATTGCTGTTTTACAGAGTGCTTTGAATGGATTTGATGGGAAAATCTATTTTGAATACTCAATTCCGCGCATGGGCAAACGAATTGATGTCTTGCTCATCATCGGGGCAGTCATATTTGTTCTTGAATTTAAAGTGGGTGAAAAAGAATACCCTGCTTACGCAATTGATCAGGTTTGGGATTATGCACTGGATTTGAAAAACTTCCATGAAACAAGCCACGATTGTTTCGTGGCACCAGTTTTAATAGCCACTCATGCCAAAACTGAGATGGAAATTATTGCTACCACAGTCCATAATGATAGGCTATTATTGCCAATCAAATCCAACGTTACTACATTGCCAGATGTAATTGTTGATACACTGCAATTTGCCGATGATGCGCAAATCAACATCCAAGAATGGGAAAATGGAAGATACATGCCCACGCCTACAATTGTTGAAGCGGCGATGGCGCTATACAATGGACATTCAGTTGCGGATATTTCCCGAAGTGATGCGAGCGCAATAAACTTAAGCCAAACATCTAATGAAATTGCAGAGATTATTCGATTGTCAAAAGAGCAATCTATTAAATCTATTTGTTTTTTGACTGGTGTTCCAGGCGCTGGCAAGACACTGGTTGGTTTGAATATTGCTACTACGCATATAAACAAAGATAATGAACTTTACAGCGTATTTCTTTCTGGGAATGGTCCGTTGGTAGAAATTTTACGTGAAGCATTGGCGAGAGACAAAGTCAAACACGAAAAAGAACAAAATCGAAAAATGAGAAAGAGTGAGGCTTTAAGTGAGGTAAAGGCATTCATTCAAAACGTGCATAACTTTCGGGATTATTGCCTTGTTGATTCAAGCAGGCCTCCTATTGAGCATGTGGCATTATTTGATGAGGCGCAGCGGGCATGGGATCTTGAACAAACCGCAAAATTTATGCGTCAAAAGAAGAATCAACCAAACTTTAGCCAATCTGAACCGGAATTTTTGATTTCATGCCTCGATCGTCACAAAGACTGGGCGGTGGTGGTATGTCTGGTTGGTGGTGGGCAAGAAATTAATACTGGGGAGGCGGGTATCAGTGAATGGATTGATGCATTAAATCGCTCATTTCCTGACTGGCATATTTACATCTCCTCTCAACTGACCGATAGCGAATATGGGGCTGGCAAAGTGTTAAATGAACTTCAGTCACGGGAAAACGTGGTTCGGAAGGATCAATTACATCTTTCTGTCTCGATGCGCTCATTTCGGGCTGAGAGTGTGTCTTTGTTGGTAAAGCAATTATTAGACAAAGATATCAAGGGTGCGCAAAAGACACTCGCTCAAATCGATAGCAAGTATCCTGTTGTTATCACGCGCAATCTTTCAAAAGCAAAAATATGGCTAAAAAAGCAAGCACGTGGTTCTGAACGATACGGGATTGTAGTATCGTCACAAGCAGAACGACTTAAGCCCCACGCAATTGATGTTCGATCGCCTATTGATCCAATCCATTGGTTTCTGGATGGTAAAGAAGATGTACGATCATCGTATTATTTGGAGGATGTTGCGACAGAATTTCATGTTCAAGGTTTAGAGTTGGATTGGGCGTGTATTACTTGGGATGCTGATTTTAGGTGCTCAGAAAACGGCTGGGAGCACTGGTCATTTGTAGGGGATCGCTGGAATCATATTCGCAAATTGGAACGCCAAATTTATCTTAAAAATGCTTATCGCGTATTGTTAACAAGGGCACGTCAGGGAATGGTAATTGTTGTTCCGGATGGTGATTCGGAAGACCCAACACGTAAGCACGGGTATTATGATCCGACATTTGAATATTTGCGTGAAATTGGATTTACGGTTATTTGAGTCGATTGAAAACCTTGTCAAAGAGATTCGTGCTGGGAATTTCTTTGACAGCATTGGCTTTTTGGGGGGGATGGGCGGAATT
>JBBRWF010000538.1:0-3466 GCA_038249405.1 Anaerolineales bacterium | reverse complement strand
GTCAACCGAACCCGCGCCGCCTGCAACCGTTGATATCCGTGTAAAGACAGGTGTCTTCTCGCCGACCTCGGTGAGAATTTTGGCGGTAGTGTATTGTTTCAATGACGTTGTCAGTTCGAAGAAACCATGCGCGCCTGTTGCCCGCGCGTGAACAATACGCTCGGGAATGCGCTCGTGATCAAAATGCGTGATTTTTTCGCGCAGGATAAAATCCTCCAGCAGTGTTGGACCGTGCACGTTGGCTTTGAGCGAATTTTGATTATCGGAAAGCGCGACACCTTGATTGGTGGTAAGCGCGGGATGCTTTTGACCGGCGAATTGGTGCAGTTCGCCGCTGGCAGCCAATTGTGAGTCTCCGTTGGAAGCGGGGCCCTTTTTCTGTTTGGGTTTTCCAGGTTTAATGGTCGTTTTTTTGTTGCTCATGATCGATCTCCTTGTCGTGTAACGTTAACCCGTTGACGATTATCTCGTGCCGCCAATTTCAACGGCCAGATTCTCATCCGGATGAGGATCTGGCCAGTCTTTGGCTTTTCTTAGGGACGGCGCGTAGTTGACTTTCTATTCCGTCGTTTTGCCGTCGAAGTGTTCGTTGTCCTTTTCCGCTTCGGCGCGGGTATGGTGAACAACGCCGTCCCGATGATTCGGTGGTGAATAGAGCGTATAGAGTTTCATTGGGACAGTACCGGTATTGATGATGTTGTGATTCGCTCCGGCAGGCACGAGCACGGCGAAGCCCGCTTTGATCTTCGAGTGAACGCCATCGAGAATGGCTTCGCCAGTCCCTTCTTCCACGCGAAAGAATTGATCGAGCTTGTGAATTTCCATCCCGATCTCTTCCTTGGGTTTCAACGACATGACAACAAGCTGGCAATTTTTGGCAGTGTAAAGCACCTGTCGAAAATCTTTATTCTTGATGGCAACATCCTCAATATTTTGCACATAACCTTTCATGGTAATTCTCCTCTTGATGACTTTAACATCGTCGTTAATTAGAGAGCCTCAAAGAAGAGGCACGTTCACTAGGAAAGATGTTCTTTCCTTAGTATTTTTGCACTAATTTTCACAAACACTATGACTTTATAATACAGCAAATGCTTTTACTCCAAATCAACCAGTCGGGGAGTATTTGTCCCCCCCATTTGGGGGAGATTTAGAGTATCAGAGGGACAACGAAGTAGTTATTACAATTCGTTAATCTCTCCGACCACCCTGCTGCGTGAATAACACGATCCACGTATTGCATCGATTCCTCGAAAACTTTAATAAGGCAAGATAATACTTGCGCAATTTTGCAGAATCGTCTTCCGGTCGGCAGGGACTTTCTCCAAATAAGTTGTTACATCTTTGACTTGGCTTTGCGTGGACATTTGCCTCTAAATTCTAAATTGTCTTCTGCAATCAAAATCCAAAACGCTCCATTACCGCAAGCCTCTGCCCATGTAAACGCTGATCTCCTATTTAATATCTCCCCCTGAATGGCGGGGAAGAATACTCCCCAGTCGCAGGATGCAGAAGAGATGTACTCAATGTGTGATAAGTGTGTGCTTTGTATCCTGAGGGCTCGGGGGATATAAATGTCCACCAGATAAAAATTTAAATTTCAGCTTTCTTTCCACCGGAGGTTTTTAGTATGAAGAAAAGATTGATTACAACCACTCTTGTAGTGAGTTTGGTATTGGTTTTGGTAGTTATCGTAATTTTTTCAATATTCGGGGGCGTAGCAGCGCTACCGCCAATTAGCGGCTATGGACCTAATCCCGAGCTTCCAACTCCGGATCAACGATTGATTCCGGTAATAAATGTGGCCAAAGCCACGGGGTGGACAAATGGACAGAAACCTGTGGCTGCTGATGGCATGGAAGTAACCGCTTTTTCCAGCGGATTGGATCATCTGCGTTGGCTGTAGGTGCTTCCAAACGGAGATGTGCTCGTGGCAGAAACCAATGCGCCTGCAAATCGCCCAGAGGACTCAAAAGGAATCAAGGGATGGTTCTTCAATCTCTTTCAGAAAAAGGCTGGAGCCGCTGTGCCAAGCGCGAATCGCATTATGCTCCTGCGGGACGCTGACGGAGATGGTGTTGCAGAAACGAAATCTGTATTCCTCGACGGACTGAACTCACCGTTCGGGATGGTGTTAGTGGGAGATATCTTCTATGTGGCAAATACCGACGCGGTCGTGTTGTTCCCTTATGCAGAAGGGCAGACTGAGATCACTGCCGAGCCTACAAAAATAACAGACCTTCCAGCAGGTTCCATCAATCATCATTGGACTAAGGGACTGGTCGCCATTGCGGATGGATCGAAGTTATATGTTTCCGTTGGTTCTAATAGCAATATTGCAGAGAACGGGCTTGCAGTGGAAGAGGAACGCGCGGCGATCTGGGAAGTGGACCCTCAAACAGGCAGCCACCGCATTTATGCTTCAGGCCTGCGAAATCCTGTGGGGATGGCATGGGAAGCAGAGTCTGGAGCCTTATGGGTGGTAGTTAATGAACGCGATGAGTTGGGAAACGATCTGGTACCAGACTACCTGACCTCCGTGCAGGACGGCGCGTTTTATGGCTGGCCTTTCAGCTATTATGGAGATCATGTGGACACGCGAGTGCAACCGCAGAACCCCGAACTGGTTGCATCGGCCATCGTGCCCGATTATGCTTTAGGGTCACATACGGCTCCATTGGGACTTACCGCTTCCCTTGGAAATACCTTGCCTGCCCGCTTTGAAAACGGAATGTTTGTAGGGCAGCACGGTTCGTGGAATCGTGAGCCGCGCAATGGTTACCAGGTGATCTTCGTGCCGTTTACGAATGGCATGCCATCAGGGGATCCATTAGAGGTTCTGGCAGGCTTCATCAGGGCCGATAGCGGTGATGCAATGGGACGACCCGTAGGCGTTGCCATTGATAAACTCGGCGCACTTCTGTGGTAGACGATGTCGGGAATGTGATCTGGAGAGTGACGACAGCGCCATAAGAGAACACGGAATAACTCCAATTTCAAGCAAGACGCCCAGAAATTGGGCGTCTCTTTTTTATTACTCAAACAGTTTTGCTACCGCTGCATCTTGGCTCATCTACCCTGATTTGTTGGAAAGAACTGTATCATTTCCAAACGTATGAAAAAGAAGAAATGCTGCCGTGGCTTTCCCAGCCGATTCGGGTTTATTATCGAAGCAATTTGAGTTCCACGATAGCGGGTTCGTTGAAAAATGCCCAATAGTGAAACCCGCGGTGCGTAACTATTTTTCACCCCTGTTTTGACGCTAAAATCGGCAAAAGACAACAAAAAAACCGCACTTTTGGGGCGATTATTTTTTTTAGCATTGGCGGTCCCGACGGGGATCGGTCCCGCAATCACTTTCTACTATTCAATGTATTGCTGAATAACTTTATATTAGAAAACATAAAATTAGTATGTTTTGCCAAAATTTTGTTGTGTTACTTTTGTTGCCCTGAATATGATCGGC
>JBBRWF010000537.1:0-3480 GCA_038249405.1 Anaerolineales bacterium | reverse complement strand
GTGGCTCAGGATGCAGACGGCTTCCGTGATGCGCGGCGGCAGGGATTGCGGCAATTTTTCGAGGAAGGCGCGGAATTTCGCGAACTCTGCAATCGCTGGTTTCAAGCTGCGGTCAGCGCGGATCAGTCCGAGTTCGCGCTCGATAGGGGTCCAATCATAGGGGGCGTGGCTGAGAAGATTTTGATCATAACCACACCACCATAACAGGCCGCGGCAATCGTTGGCCCACAACGAGAACAGCGCCATCCGCGCGTAGTCTGCGGCGATGGCTTCGTTTGCGAACATTGGGCCGAGAGTGCCGACTTCTTCGGCCAAAGCGGCTGTATTGCCGATATCACTATACCAGCGGGTCTGGGCGGTGGCATGTAAACCATTGCGCAGGGTGTTGATGGGTTCCTGGTCGCAGTGTGGGGTGAAGTAAGGGTACGGATGCGTGGTTAGTACATCGGTCAGTTCGGCTTGGTGGAAGATGCGCCAGGAGCCATCTTCATTTGGCTCGTCGAGAGAGTGCATCCCGGAAACGACCGGGCGCGTGGCATCTTCAACGCGAATGGCATTGCTGATGGCGGAAGTCCAGGCCTAGGCGGCTTCAGCATTGGGTACAGGGGCCAGACAGTTGCATTCATTGCCCAGGTCCCATGCCAGAACGGCTGGATGATCTTTGAAATTACGCACGAAAGCCCGCACGAAACGTGTTTCCCATAAAATGGCGATTGGATCCGTGATGACATTGCGGCTTTCGAGGGCCGGGGGCACAAACAGGCGTCCGCTCATCCAACCGGTGAGCAGCCCAACGATGAGTTTGAGGCCGTTTTGGTGGGCGCGATCAGCAAGGACAGCAAAATGCGATATTGCAGAAAGGGAGATGCCCGCTGAGATCGCTTATGAGGCATGGCGAATGGCAAATGAATTGCTCCCGCAATCTGTAGCGAGTGATATGCTGTTTGCCAGTTGTGGTTCAGCCGGAGAATTAAGCGGCTCTTCACTGTGACGGATTTCTTTTCGAATTCCGCCGGGTCCATAAAGCTGGGTAATGGGTTGGAAGTCTGGCCAGAGTGGGAAAACCCGCAGCACCTGCAAGCCGGCTTCGGACAGTTGTTTCAGGTCAGCGGCGACAACTTCAGGCTGCCCAATCACGCCACATGGCGGCTCCGGCGTGTGACGCCCAGTAATTGCAGCCGATAATAAACGAACCGGATGTGGTCAATGGGGACGAAATTTTGGAATTTGGCATGGATTTCTCAGGATTGATCTGCGAATGCTGGGCTTGACGAACTGACTTTTTCACTCTTGAACGGTCACTTTAATGATATGCCGAAATTTTCCCGGCTCAAATCCGTTTCGCCGCGCCATAATAATGGTCAGCATTTGTAAAGGCAGGATTTCCACCAGTGGGCGCGCAGCTTCATCCACAGAGGGCAGGAGCAGGGTAGGCAAACCAGGTTCGGATTGTGTCGCCAGCCACAAAACTTTTCCACCATGATTGGCTACTTCCTGGGCCAAGTCCCGGTTCAAGCTGGCAGTTCGCGGTGCGCCTTCCAGCATAAGGATCGTCAGGCGTGGAGATGCAAGTTCCATTGGGCCATGACGGAAATCGGCCACGTTCATGCCTTCAAAGGTGCATTTCGCGGCTTCTTTATTGATCAGTGATCCGTTCCAGACAGCGCCCATCGATGCACCACGCCCCAGGATGAGCAGTTGATCTACTTCACCGAGCAGTCCATCCAGTTCAGCAACTTTTTCCTGCCATTGGTCAAGGTAAGCCTGGACGCCATCTACAGCTTTGCGCATGGATTGCTGCAAAGCCTGCCAGTTTTCGCCTGCCAATTGTGCAGAAGAGAGCATAAGCATTGCCAGCATATTGAGGTAGGTTTTGGTGCTGACAGTGGCTTCTTCACCCGCGTGGATGGGCACAGCAAGATCTGCGCTTTGAGCCATCGGGCTCTCGAGAAAATTGCTCATGCTCAACTGAAAGGCCGGGCGGCAATTTTTAAGGTTTTCCAGCAGGCGCACGATTTCCACACTGCGGCCAGATTGTGAGTTGATCCACAACAAGGTGCGCGAGTCAATCAGATCCTGACCGTAGTGGAGCAGTTCAGCACTATTGACGTGGATGGCAGGTGTGGAAAGCGGCAGCAATTTGAGCCAGGCCGGGTAGGCGGCATTGAAGGATGAGCCCATGCCGGTTAGCACCAGGCGGCTGAAATCTCCTTGTTGTAGGCGCGTGCGCAGCAACTCGATCTGCCCAGCAGGATAATGTTCTAAAACCTCGCGCAAGGCGGCAGGTTGGGAGAGAATATCTGTTATATAGGGATTCGATGTCATAGTGAGGCTCTCTTTTCAATGATTTGAATATTTCGACTTAAGTACTGCTCGCGAATTACTGCCCTGCTTCAAGCATTACGGCTCGCGCTGCGCCGTAAATACCAGCCTGCTGACCGAGTTGGGCCATGCGCAACGGAATTTGATCAATGGGGGCCATCACCGCGTGTTGTTTGACAATTTCATGCAGCCGCGATTGATAGAGCGCATAAGATCGCATCACACCACCGGTAAAAATTACACAATCCGGTAGGAATAAATGCAGCAGACTCACCAGGCCGAGACCGAGATAGTCGGCCGTGTGTTGCATAATTTGCAAAGCCAGGCGGTCGCCTTCGCGCGCGGCTTCGGCTACCAGCGCCGCATCAATTTTCTCGGGATCGTTTCCGGCTTTCTGTAGCAGGGTCGTAGGCTCCCGGGTGGCACATTCGCGGGCAAAAACGCCAATAGCAGTTCCACTGGCGAGGCTTTCCCAACAGCCTCGTGCGCCGCAGTAACATTCCGGGCCGGATGGGTCAACAGGGATATGCCCGCCTTCGGGATGTGACCCGCCGAGTCCTCGGTAGATTTTGCCATCCAGGATAAAACCCATCCCGATCCCGGTACCCACCGTCACCATCAATTGACGCGCCAGACCTCGGCCCGCCCCCATCCATGATTCGCCCAAAGCAGCGGCATCCGCGTCATTTTCCAGGGTTACTGGTACGGCAAAATGTTTGTGTAATGGGCTGGCAATATCCACATCTTCCCAGGTGGGCAGGGTATATGGATTTTGGATGGCGCCTCGCTGGCGGTCGATGGGCCCAGTTGAGCCAATGCCAATTGCCTCCGGCCGGATGCCCGCAGCAGAGCTGACCTGTTCTATCAGTGCGATGATCCGCTTTAGACCGGCTTCCGGACCCTGGCTGGCTTCGATGGGCACATCCTGCCAATTTAGTAGCTGTCCTTCGCGTGTCACAGCACCGGCACGAACGTTTGTCCCGCCGATATCGATACCGATGGTTGCAGGTTGGCTCATCCTTTTACGGCTCCTGCCGAAAGCCCGCTAACGATATAACGCTGGAAAATTAGCGCCAGGATCACAGGCGGAAGCGCTGCCAGCACGCCACCAGCCATCATCGCCGTGATATCCACCGCATAACGACCAGTGAATTCGGC
>JBBRWF010000536.1:0-3488 GCA_038249405.1 Anaerolineales bacterium | reverse complement strand
TATCGATACCGTTTACCAAATTGGACGAAAGGCAGCCGAAGATTTCAAACAAACGATGCGGATTGTCCATGATGATTTCTTACCTGCCTGGAATTACCGGGCAATCCCTTTCCAGACAGTTGTTTAATCCGCATTACTTAGCAATATTTTCTAATGCAAAATGAAGGATAAAAGGGTGGGTTTGTAGATATTTCGAGAATTTTCTATACGAAGTGCCCAATTCGCGCTGCTTTTGAAAATTTTAGTAGCAAAGGTCCCATCTACAGGTTATGGATCATGGATCTCAGTGCGGTTTCTGCATTTGATTCTCAAACCGGGGTATCGTTTTAAAACCAAAGACTGTCAAGACGTGTAAACGCCAACTGTGCATCTGATGCCCAAAATATTTATTTTTGAGTTCGCACTCATTTAACCATCAGTAGTATTAAGGCTGATATGCAGGTGGTTTTGGGTTGAGCAGATTAACAAGATCGTTTTTCAGCGCGAGAGCAAAAAATAAATTACCTACCGGGTTGTAATGTCCAAATACCGCAGCGGCTGCCGGTTTAATAAAGTACCGGTCAATGTATTTCTCAGGGGTGGTCCCAAAATCGGCAAAATCTTCCTTATGCTTTTGTAACCCGTCGAACATGGTAATATTTTTCTTCTCCAGATAATCAATAAAAGTCTTATCAAATCGCTCTCCGCCCTTGAGAAAGTTGATGATCTCTCCTTCAGAGTATGCTAACGAGACAATCAGTTTCTTTTTTTGATGCTGTATCCAGGGGACAAGCTTATCAAGAATATATTCTGTGGATATGAGCCCGTATTGCACGCGGAGTTTTGCCGCTTCTGCAGCCAGAATTGCCGGATCTCGCAGATTGACCTTGATTTTTAATCCTTCAGCCACAGCTTCCAGATCGTCAAACCTCGCTTTGCCACCCTTTTCGAGGGCAAATAGCCGAACTATCTGATCATCGTGAAAGGTCTCATAGAAATGATCGGGATCGCACAATTTCCTTAGATCTTCGCCCGTCCGGCAGGCACCAGGCAATTCGCTAAATGACCCTTTGGCTGGATCGTACCGCAGATGTGACCAGGGCAGGCCGTGAATCGGCCAGGTTCGATCTAATGGGCGGTCCCTGTCATTCCAATTTGTCCGCACCCAACGAAGCGCATCGAGGTTTCTGACATGGTCATCATCGTAAATTGTCAGGATGAAATATTCTGCCGAATTTTCTCCGGCTTCAATTCTCATTGCTCTTCGATAAGCCGTGTAAACACTGTGCCCACCAATTCCAAAGTTCCGAATCGGCTCACCGATATGTGCTGCCAGCCGTTCCTGCCACGATTCGTCATCACTGACCTGTTGGGATTGGGTAAAACTGTCACCGTAGGTGTTAATCCGGCAAGGCTGATTGCGATAATTAATCATTTTTCTCTGACCAGCCGGCTCGTAAGTATAGGTGGCAAATGAAAAATCCATGCCATCTTTGAGAATCACATTGCGCGGGACATATCCAATTTCCGGATCAAAAGAGCACCAGGAGGTTTTTTCTGGATTTAAGACAGCTTCTACATCAAGCTGACGGAATGTTGTCGTCTTTAGAATCTGCCTGATCAGATCTTTCATGGGTAACTCCATTATTTGATGAATAGGGTAAGCTCTTTATTGGTAACGATCCCGTAAAAGATCCAGCATGTAAACGTTAATTTCCCATTGATTTGCAAGGGGCATCTTTGTGTAAGGCAACGAGGGCATGTAAGGCACCGGCCCAAATTCGGGTGTGATGGTTAAGACAGCGGTTTCATTTTTACGATGGTTTTCAACGATTCTGTCCCACCAGCTCAAATGCGCATCCAGAGCCTGGCCCCACTCAGGAGCGCGCGGATCGGATACCTGCGCTCCTTGCGGGTGGCCGATCCGCGCGTGAATATGATCCGTGCGGCTGATTGCCAGTGAAAGCGAATCTGCCTGATCTTCCAGCAAGGTTTCGGAAACAACGCACCAGTGCGAAAAATCCGCGGCAATCCGCAGGTTTGGGTCAGATTCAAGATACCTGGCCGTTGTGCTGGCGCAGAAGCTGAATTTCCCCCGATGGGTTTCGTGGACAATCTTGACACCCGACTTTTCCGAAATTTGCTGAGCCGCATCGATCAACTTTCGGTTTTGCTCGAATGAGAACCAATCTTTACCAGTTTGCGTGTTAACCAGTAAAGGTTTCTGCGCAGCCAGGTATTCAAGCCGGCTGCAATATTCAGTAAGATGCAATTCCGAGTCAGGGTTTATGGTTTCCCAGTGTTGAGCGATAAATTCCAAGCCCTGGCTTTTTACCGCGTTCAGCATTTGTTCCTGAAATGTCAGATCCCCAATTGGCAAGGAAATTTCAACACCATCGTAACCTGCCTTCCTGGCTTTCTGCAAAAAGACTTCAATTGGCAAGTCAGCGCTGCCCCATAGGGGGCAAAAAAACAAGATTTTCATGGGATGTTTCATCTCCATCCTGGTTGCCAAGCGCGGTTCATGCAATGGTCATGCGAACATCTCGCGCACTTTTGCTGCCACCACCTGCGCCAAATTCAGGTGACTGGCTGCGTCATAGTGGATGCCATCCAGCTTGCTGACCTGCAGAATATCGGCTGTATCCAGGAAATCGCAGCCCAGTGTGTCAGCCACCCGCCGGAAAAGAACCGAGAAGCGCCGTGATTTGGTTGCCCCGCCTGCAAACATTTCCTGGAAGATTTCCGGCAATTCGTCATCCTCCAGAATTGGTGGCGGTGCCATCAGCAGTATTCGCGGAGGAGTACTGGCTACTTGAAACATATGACTCTGGATAAGTTCCACCAGCGCCCCGGCAGAAGCGGCGATATCGGAGGCGGGCAGACTGAAGCGCACCTTCAGATCGTTGGTTCCCAACATCAGAATCACAAGATCCAGAGGTTGGTGTGTATTCAAACATGGCACCAGGTAATCCCTGCCGTTCTTATAGCCTTCAAGAGGGTCATTCCAGATGGTTGTCCGACCACCCAAACCCTCCTCAATTACATCGAATTTATCCCCTAGATCGCTCTGCAAGATACCCGTCCAGCGTTCATTCTTCGAATAGCGCTCGATCTTTTCCATCGATGCCATCGGCTTGCATCCCCACGTATTTGAGTCGCCAAAACATAGAATGGTTTTCATAACGCCTCCACTTTAGAATTAATACCGCGAAAGACATACAGGCCTTTTCCCGGCATGGGGATTATCGCACCAAACATCGAAACAGGATACGGGATCCACACTGGGATATCCGCTTCTTATCGGAGAGATCAGGCCGCAGTTGCAGCTTTTTCCTTTTCCCGTTTGCGATAAGCCTTGATCCAGCACATGCCGTAATCATCACGGCCCATCGAAAGGTCGGCGGCCAGCACAGCGGTGTTGACTTCCGTGAGAAGCGGGTTGGTGATCGGGCAGGTCAGCCCGGCATGGATGGCCATGGCAATAAAGGTGGCGTTGATGAACTTTC
>JBBRWF010000535.1:0-3511 GCA_038249405.1 Anaerolineales bacterium | reverse complement strand
GGGTGGCTTTGAGTGAGCCGCTTTCCAGCCCAGGAACCACCACGAAGAACAAGATACCCACAATGAAGAGCATATAGAAAATAACTGCCACGAACCAGTTCGGGCTGGGGGCCATCAGAAAGCTCAGGCGCTGTTGATAAAACGAGCGCGCCACCAGGCCCAGCCAGACCAGATCCATAGCCAAGAACGCCACTAGTAAAACGAGGTAGAGTTTGAAATACTTGATCACTTTTTTACATTATCATCGGTCATGATCTGGATTAGAACTTCATTACGCGCCCAAAAGCCCGGCACCCAGGGAGGATTGTAACCGGCAACGATAAAATCGCCTTCGGTTTCAAGGCCTTCTTCCTCCAGCCAATCAATCAGACGGCGCTTGTTTTTCAGGATTGTATCTTGATTGAAATAACCTGAAAAACGAATGGCCGCCATGGAACGGGCAGGAATTTCGGTAAAGTGAACCCGGTTGTCTTTGGGTTGAGGCAGCGTTTCCAGGGTATATTCCGCGGGCATGATAAAAGCCACGCTGAAGCTCGAATCGCCGCTTACGGTTACCGGTGTAGTCATGGCAATTTTTTCGGATTGGGTTGCCTGGACCGGCGCGGTCATCTCGATTTTCTGCCGCGAAATATTATTGCCGAAAATATATCCCGCCAGAACATTGAACCCTTTTTCAATGGCTGATTTATAGTTCTTTTCGTCGACAGTCACCTCGGCCTGGATGTAACCGAAATACTGCCGGATTTCAATTTCGTTTTGTTTCTTTGTTACAGAATACTTTGGGGTTTCTGCCATAACCATTTCCTTTTTATTCTTATTATCCTACATTTGCGCTCTATTTACACATAGACTTACAACAAAAGAATTCGTTTGCGCACAATCAGGCGAATAGTTCGTTGATCGGGCCGGTTTGCGGATCAATGCATGTGACTGGCTGGGCTAAAAGCATGTTCGTAGGCTAACATCAGATAATACTGCCAATCAAACCCAGGGAGATATGCGGTTGAGTGGTCGGTATGTGCCGCGCCGGTCTGGTTGAGATGAGCATCCAAAAATTTTAGCATTTGCGCCCAAGCCTGTCCCTGAGCACCACCAGCACGAATGCCCGCCATGTCTTGCACAAAAGCATGTGGCTGATCGGGATAGATCGTGATTTCATGTTGGACATCCGCTTGAGTCAAGGCTGCCTCGAACGCTTTGACATTATCCACTGGGATGGACTGATCGGCTCCTCCAAAAATTCCCAAAATGGGACCAGGCAGGTTTTTCAACACGGCGGGGTCAGTCTCGGGGGAACCGTAGAAAACAACGGTGGCCGCCAGCTTGTTGTTATGCAGGCTGTAGGCAAGCGCAGTACGCCCACCATAACAAAACCCGACAATCGCAATCCGCGAGTTATCGACAGCCGGTTGGGTTTCCAGCCAGGCGTAGACTGTATCCAGGTCGGCATTGACCTGTTCAGGCTTGGTGGTGCTGACCTGATAAATAGCACGGGGAATCCAGGAGGTTGTGGAGCCGCGAAACGTATCGGGAGCAACAACCAGATAACCTTCGGCGGCCAGCCCATCCGCCTTGCTAATAATGGATTCATTCAAGCCAAAGAATTCATGAATCATAATCACAACCGGAAACGGGCCAGAACCATTAGGCTTTGCAACATAGGCTTTTACTTCGGGCGTACCGTTCATTCCAGGAATGGTTGTATTGGCAATTCGGTCAATACGTCCAGCGCCCAGAACATAATCCGCTGCAACCGAGCCGACCAACAACACAACCACTAAAACTACAACAAACAGCAACCCCAACAAAACACGCCTGACGATTTTCATGTTCAACTCCTTCAAATGATTAATGTGCTTTCCAGATTGTTCAAGAAATGTGATTTTTTAGAAAAGCGGAATATTGATAAAGCTCTGATTGGAAGACCTTCGACAGTACGAAAGATAAGACAAACCATGAATTGAGAAACAACAGCGGATGGGAGTTTTTAATACGATGCTTATGAACTACGGCAGGGGCAGGTTCCCGGCATACCCCGTCAACTCGATGTAGCCATTCCCATTCACAGACTTGCCATCACACGTTCCTTGAAAGCGGACGGCTCCCTCCCAGTACGTGACTGCAGGGAAATTGACTTCCTGGTCGGGCATCCACGGGCGTATGTCGAGCCGGCAGTTCGGTTCTTCCAGTTGAATCTGCCACGCAGACGGATACATCCCACCCGTGTGCGGACTGCGCCACTGGTCAAGGACAGTGATCCTGAAGTTTTCATTTTGCAGGGGTTGAGTCAAACCGTCGGCGTTGATGAAGGTTCCACTCGACGAATCAGACGTCCCGCCGCCTGATTCGCGCAACTGGAACAGCATCAACGCTTAACCATCGTCGAATTGCAGGGAGAACCAGTCCCAGCCAATCTGTCCTTCATCCAGGACAGCGGTGCTGAACTCGTGATCCTTCCATGCCAACCCGCTGACTTGATGGGTTTCGCCTTGCACCTGTACTGTCCCTTCGGCACGCAAGCGCGGCTGGCTGTAATAGTATGAGGCATTTGTAGCTTTTCTACCTTTGCGGCTGTACCCGTTCTCGCCATGCAGGATGACGCCCATTTCGTCGGTCAGGTTCAGGTTAATGGCGATTCCGCTTTGCGCGGCTTGCAGACGAAAGGTATCTCGACCTGTTTCGGTGATGCTCCAATCTTCCAGCCAGACGCGGTAGGGACTTCCCTGCGCGCCTGCCAAGCCGGGACCCGAGCGGGCGTAGCGTTCGTAGGCATGGAACTCGTTTGCCTCGATGTTGCTGAGGGCGAAGTGGGCAAAGTATAGGCTCTCCCCATACCACGCCGAGTCGTCTGGCAGGTCAACTGTCGGGGGCACCAAGCCCACTCGAAACACGGTCAACTCGAAGCCGAAGGGACGACCTTCTGGCGTGGACAGGTTTCCGGTGTAATACCACCACTCCGTCCGAAAGTCTGGATGCGCGCCAAAATCGGCGGGAAAGGTTAGGGGGCGCGATCCATCCGCGTAGGTAAACCCCTCTGGGATTTCGGGTGAGAAATCCACAACTTGCAACTCGGCGGCAGGGGTCGTTTGCGGAGTGCAGGCAGTCAACAGGAGCGCGATTGAAATAAGAATAGTATGATAGAGTGGAATCTTGAGAAAGTTCATGGGAGTATGATACGTCAATTGTTTTGTGAAAGATTAGACAACATACTTTACGAAAGTTCTACCTCATATGACAGCCTTCCTTCGTTTCCACGACCTGACCAAATCCTACTACGAGGGCGACATGCAACGCATCGTCCTGCAGAACGCGCACGCCGAATTCCAGCCCGGCGAAATGACCGCAATTATCGGCAAGAGCGGCAGCGGCAAGAGCACCCTGCTCAATCTCATCAGCGGCATCGACGCGCCAGACAGCGGGCAGATTTGGGTGGATGGGCGCGACCTGGCCTCCCTCTCTGAACGCGAGCGGACTCTTTTTCGTCGCGCGAGCATCGGTTTCATTTTTCAGT
>JBBRWF010000534.1:0-3513 GCA_038249405.1 Anaerolineales bacterium | reverse complement strand
TATTGGTCGATATTACTGATAAATTTCGATATATACCAGGCCAGAATGGGCGCATGGGATACGCTCAGTGTCCGCGTCTTCTTAAAATGGTAGGAATCTTTAGCTTTTAGCTGAGTTATTTGGTGACTGAGGGAAGTCCAGATTATTTGGATAAGGAGGGTCGCTCCGAATAGAGCGGCTTTTTTGTTTCTCTGGAGGGAATGGGGTATGCTGAAAGGCTTACTTCAGACAGGGAAAGGAATGTCTGACCCGAGACACCAAGGTTTGCGACCAAATCTCGGATCAGACACACCGCTGTGATTGTATTTGCCTTTCGGGAAGGGGTCAATGGCTACCTGGCAGCATTTGCGGCAGGGGGTCTGTACAAGCTGGTAGAGTGTCCGCTATGCCAGTCAACGGGATGTCTGGTGGGACATGGGGTGTACTGGCGGAAGCCACTGGATGGGGTGCGAGCCTACAGGATCCCGATCCGGCGCTGGCTGTGCAAAGCCTGCAGGCATACCGTTTCGGCACTCCCGGACTTTCTGCTGCGCCACCGCTGGTATGTGCTGGAGGTCGTGAGCGCGGTCATCGTGAAACGGGCGGAAACAGGTCTGACCTGGCGAGAATTGGGAGCGGCAGCGGAAGGAACTCCGCATGTGCGCACGCTGCAGCGCTGGTGGCGGTCGGTGGGGCAAGAAGCGGTGCGCTGGAGCGGGGCAATGGAGACGGCGCTGGCGCAGCAGGACAGCCGCTCGATCTGGCTGGATCCCCATGGCGAAGCAGCTCAAACGCAACCCCGGTTCAGGCCTTGCTGCATGCGGCCGGACATCTGCTGGCCTGGGGTCAGACGCGTTGGGAAGAATTGGTCGAATACGGCTGGAAAGATCGGTTGCGTTTCCTCTGGTTATGGGGCAGTGGGCAGGGCTTGGGGCGGCTGGTGTAAGAGCGGCACCCCCCACACGGTTTGTCAAATAGGCAGATCGAATCGGATGGGGTAAGCTCCAGGGCAACCATTTTGACCCAGGAGATTGTGCCCATGCCCCCAAAACCGTCCTCTCACCCGGATGAAGAAGAGCGGAACACAGAAATTGCCCTGTTCCGCTACGGACTGATTGCCAGCCTGCTGTTTGCGCCCCTACCCGTCGGACAGGTGGAGGGCCTGCTGCGCCAGATCGCCAGCCAGAGCTATGCGATCCCCTATTCCAGCCGCAAGCGGATCGGGATTACGACCCTGCGCAGGTACCTGAGACAATACCAGCAGCACGGCTTCGAGGCCCTGCGTCCCCAGGAACGCAGCGACAAACGTGCCCCGCGTGCTTTCCCAGCCGAAGTGCTGGAAAAGGCAATCGCCCTACGCGAAGAGCAGCCTACCCGCACGACCGCCATGATTGTGAATATTTTGAAACAGGACCAAGACCTGAAACTGAAGGTAGAGCAACCGCTCAATGTGCACACCCTGACCACCCATCTGCGCCAGAAAGGCAAAACCCGCCGCCTACTGGCCAACACAGGCCGGACCTTCCAACGTTTTGAGCGTCAGCATGCCAACAGTTTGTGGCAAGGCGATATGATGTTCGGTCCGTGGCTGCCGGACCCGAACCAGCCTGGCAAGAAACGCCGGGCTCACCTGTTCTGCTTTATCGATGACCATTCCCGCCTGGTACCCTATGCCGAGTTCTTTTTCGATGAAGCTTTGCCGTGCATGGAACGAGTGCTCAAGGTGGGCATCCTGCGTCGCGGAAAACCGCTGGCAATTTACGTCGATAATGGGCGTGTCTATGCAAGTAAGCAGTTTGGGGCAGCTTGCGCCAGCCTGGGGATCCAGAAAATTCACGCCGCGCCCTACAGTCCAGAAGGAAAAGGAAAAATCGAGCGGATGTTTTTAAACGTTCGCCTTCAGTTCCTGCCCGAGGTGGAAGTATCTGAGATTAGCACGCTGGCCGAGTTGAACGAGTCTTTTTGGGCCTGGTTGGAATGTGTTTACCACCGGGCAGTCCATCGTGAAACGGAGCAAACCCCGTTGGAACGTTACCAGCAAGGTCTCGATAGCATCCGTCCCGCTGACCCGGAAATCCTGCGCAAGGCTTTCCTGTGGCGGGAAACTCGCACAGTGCGCAAAGACGGCTGCATTGAATTGCAAGGCAACCGCTACCAGGTCGATCCCCACCTGGCAGGCCGCAAGCTGGAACTCCGCTTCGATCCGTTTGATCTGTCCAGAATGGAAGTTTTCCTGGAAGGGATCTCTCTGGGCCAGGCTGTCGTGCTGCTTCAGGGCCGCGAGAAGCATATTTCCGTTGAGCACCTTGCCACCCAACCCCTCTCCCCGCCGAAACCCAAATCATCCCTCGATTACCTGGCGGCTTTACGCAGTGAGTACCAGACCTTGCAGAAAAAACAGGCCGGACAGTTACATTTTGCCCTATTCCCCCCCACTCAGGAGAATTGATATGTTCCAACAGTTTTATGGTTTCTCCCGCATTCCCTTTTCCAAAGATATTCCCCCCCAAGATATTCTGGCGACCCCCGGCCAGGCTGAACTGGTTGCCCGTCTCTCCTATCTGGTGAGCGAGATGGGCATTGGCCTGCTGACCGGCGAGATTGGTTCCGGAAAATCCACCGCCGTGCGCTCTTTTGTCGCCTCTCTCGATCCTAATCGCCACCTGATTATTTATCTCTCCAATCCCACCCTGGGTATGAGCGGCCTCTTTCGGGACATCCTCTTTGCCCTCGGCTATGAACCCCTCTTTTCCAAACCCAAAATGGTGTCCCGCATCCGCTCTGCCTTTGATGAGCTCATTCGCACCAAACAACGTTTCCCCCTGCTCATTATTGATGAGGCTCATCTCCTCCCCCTTTTTGCCTTTGAGCAATTCCGCCTGCTGCTTTCTACCCACATGGACAGCCGTTCGCTGGGTTCCCTGCTCCTGATTGGTCCACCCTCTTTGAACCAGACCCTGCATCTTTCCATCCATGAGGCTTTCCGCCAACGCCTCACCAATGCTTACCAAATTCCACCTCTCGATCTCACCGATACCATTAAATATATTAACCACCATCTCCACATTGCCGGTTTTCTCACCGGATCCCCTTTTAGTGATGATGCTCTCAAACGCATTTTTGAGTATTCCCGCGGTATCCCCCGCCAGATTAACCGCGTTTGCTCCACCGCTCTGATTGCTGGCCGCCTTGAACAAAAACAAATCCTCGATGATTCCACCATCCGCAAGGCCATTGCTGAGCTGGATTAATTTTTTCCGGCCGTTTTAAATCAATCACGGGCTGCCATCCACAGCCCGTTTTCTATTCTTCCCCTTATCTTTTTATTTATTCCGGCCTTATGTCACCAAATAATTCAGCCGCTTACATCAGTTAATCCAGAAAGTTGTGATACAAACCCAGACAAACGTACAAGATCTTCTCGAATAGTCTCAAGTTGAGTCGAAAGACTGGTGTGTTGTTTTGTGATTGGTTTGGTTAGCAAGCAGTTCATGAGTGCTCCCTTAGGTTTAGAGTTACGAGTAGGATAACACC
>JBBRWF010000533.1:0-3517 GCA_038249405.1 Anaerolineales bacterium | reverse complement strand
TGTTGACTGGCAGCTAAACGGTGGTTTTGGATTGGATTTTACAGAAAACCCGTACTCGATCTGGAATGCGGCTGAACACCTGCCAGAGCACGGGGTGACTGCTTTTCTGCCCACCATTATCACAGCCCCATTTGAGGTTTATTCCACGGCTCAATTGGTCTTGCGCCAGGGTGCACCTACCGGGTGGAGGGGGGCACAGCCGTTGGGTTTGCATTTTGAGGGGCCGTTTCTAAACATAGAAAAAAAAGGTGCGCACAATCCACTCTATTTGCAAGCGCCATCGTTGGAAAAAACGGGTGATTGGTCGCGCAAAAATGGCGTGCTACTGACAACCCTGGCACCGGAACTGCCAGGAGCGCATGAATTGATCTGTGTATTGCGACAAAAGGGGATTATTGTGAGCGCCGGTCACAGCATGGCGACTTTTGAACAGGCGCAACAAGGTTTTGCTGCGGGTGTAACCTGCGCCACACATCTTTTTAACGCTATGCCTGCATTCGATCACCGGGCGCCCGGTCTGCCCGCGGCTCTTCTGCAAAACCCAGGTGTTATGGTTGGGTTAATCCCGGATGGTATCCATGTTCACCCGGCCATGATTGCGCTTGCGAGGAAACTCAAGGGTGAGCGGAATATCACGATTGTCACAGATGCCATGGGTGCGCTGGGTATGCCTCCTGGCGAGTACGGTCTGGGAGATTACCGGGTGTTTGTGGATCAAACTTCCGCGCGGCTTGTCAATGGAACGCTGGCGGGAAGTATTTTGCGCATGGATCAGGCCGTGCGCAACCTGATGAGTTTTACGGGATGCAGCCTTGCGCAGGCAGTTGAAGCAGCCACTGAAAACGTTGCAAGGATGCTTGGCATGCGCGGAAAAGGTGTTTTGCGCCCTGGGGCAGATGCGGACCTGGTTTTATTGGATGAGCAGGCAAATGTAATGGCTACATTTGTGCGCGGCGTACAGGTTTTTTCCAAACTGTAAGCAATCCTTACAGGGTGCGCGTTTGCCCGCCATCCACATCCAGGATGCTGCCGTGGATGTAAGCCGATTGAGACGATGCTAAAAATGCCACAACGCTGGCGATTTCGTCTGGTTCTCCAAAGCGAGATATCCCCATTTTTTTTGCCATAATCTGTCCGGCAGTGGCTTTATCCAATCCGTTTTCAGCGGCAAAGCTGTTGATACGGGTTTGCAAGCGTTCGGTGCCAATTGACCCGGGGTTGATGGCGTTGACACGCACGCCATCTGCCACACCCCGGTCGGCGAGGCACTTGGTCAGGTTCATCAGGGCCGCATTGACCGAGCCTCCGATGGTGAACTCAGCGCTGCCGGTGCGTCCGCCGATGCCAATAATATTAACAATGCTTCCACGGCTGTTTTGCAAGTGGGGCCAGGCAGTGCGGCAGCAGCGCATGGCTCCGAAAAATTTTAGAGCGTACCCATCTGCCCAATCATCATCTGAAAGTGAAAGAAAATCTCCACGTCTGGTTGCGCCCGCATTGTTGACCAGCAAATCAAGCTGACCAAAGCGTTTCACAGCTGCGCTGATCAACCGTTGGGGGGCCGCGGCCGCGCGTAAATCAAGGGTCTGGAGCAGGCATTCGGTTGGCAGGGAACTTGCCAGCGACTCAAGCTGATCCTGTGAGCGAGCTGCCAGTATGAGTTTCATGCCCTCGGATGCGAGCCTTTGCGCAATGGAGCGCCCAATGCCCCGGCTGGCACCGGTGATAATTGCGACTTTGTCAGTGAGTTGCAAATCCATTGAGATAGCCTTTCAAGTGGAATGTTTGAAAATGAACGGGCTTTTTGGTATTACACCATCCAGCCTCTGGGGAAATGATTTTTAAGAGTACCCTGCACACCTTTTCCCCAACCGATGGGGAAGCCGTCCACGGTGACAACCGCCCAGCCATTAACGGTGGTATCGAGTGTTTCGCCGCGTAGATAGGCTGCCAATTCGCGGCTTGTGGCGGAGAGGGCAAAAGTGTTTTTTGTCTGGCCTGTTTTTAGAAAGAGTGCCAGGGGATGGGCGGGTTCAAAGCGGTCTTTCTTAAACGATCCCAGCCATACACCGTTGTGGACAATTCTAAGCCGCCCAAAATCGGGGCTTGTTTCTGGAACATAATACAGGCGTTCCCCGGCCAACTTCAGCCGGTTTTGATCAAGGCTGACGGCTAGAATCTCTTTTTCGAAGTTTTGCCATAAGCGCAAGTCGATCTTTTCTGATTTTCGGGATGGTCTTCGTTCGGCTGGCCTGTGTTCTGTTTCAGGCTGAGTTGAAAGCTGCATCAGGCAGGCAAAATGGCCTTCCCCCTTGATGCGGTGTGGAAACAGGCGCACCGCGCCTGAAAGCTCAGAGATTAATGCCTGTTTACCTGGAAGCCATTCGGGTTTGCCGGGCAAAAACCCTTTAAATTGAGTGAGATTCACAACTGAAAAATCAGGGAAATCTTCCAGTAGTTGTGCTATCACAGCTTCATCTTCTTCGGGCGCAAAGGTGCAGGTCGAGTACAACAAATACCCGCCCGGGCGTACGAGTTTGGCGGCCACATGCAGGATGTTCTTTTGTCTTACAGCGCAGCCAGCCACCATCTCCGGGCTCCAATCTGCGCGGGCGCCCATATCTTTGCGGAACATGCCTTCCCCGGAGCAGGGCGCATCCACCAGTACCCGGTCGAAATACCTGCCAAAGTGATCTGCCAGTCTTTCTGGAGACTCATTGGTGACCACAATATTCCCGGCACCCCAACGTTCCGCGTTTTGCGCGAGATGCCCGACGCGCTTGTTTTTAATTTCATTGGCCACCACCAGCCCCTGGCCTTTCATCAAGGCAGCCAGGTGGGTTGTTTTTCCACCGGGGGCTGCCGCCAGGTCCAGTATACGTTCACCTGGTTGTGGATCCATCAATTCTGCCGGTGACATGGCAGATGGATCTTGCATATAATATAAGCCTGCAAGGTGGTAAGGGTGCAGACCCGGGCGCTCGCCACCATTTAATGTGAACGCAGATGGACACCAGGGAACTTTTTCACCAAGGGTGAAGGGTGAAATTGCTTGAAATTCTTCCGGAGATAATTTAAGCGTATTGACACGCAGTCCGGAATGCGGTGCGCGATTGAGTGATTCGGCAAAAGCCGGAAATTCCGGGCCAAGCAGGTTTTGCATGCGCTGGAGGAAGAGCGCGGGGAGTGGGACAGTTGGGTCTGGCGGCATAGCGACATTATAAGCCGGACTGAGATAAATTTTCACAGTCCGCGATAGATTCGTATGTTGATATAGATTTGAGCGGGTTTATCCCCGGAGCCGTCACAAATTGCGAATTGTGGCCGTGGGTATTATATACCTGTTAAAGTTGAAAACTGGCATTTTGTTTCTTTGTGAATTAATGTTATGGTGTTCCCATATATCGGTGGTTTTCTGAAAAATAGCCCATTTTACCGCTATATACGGCGCTTTTGGGTAGTTGCAGGTTGTTATCTTGTGATGTCAAAATGCCAATTCTTACACTTAATCAGTATA
>JBBRWF010000532.1:0-3520 GCA_038249405.1 Anaerolineales bacterium | reverse complement strand
TGCTTAACTCTTATCGCCGGTGGTGCCCCAGAAGCGGTTCAGTGCCTCGGCCAACAGGGCATGTTCGGGAGCTTGCAGTTCCGGGTCTATCTCAAACATGGTTTTTGCATGGCTGCGGGCCTTTTCGATCAGGGCCACATCGGTAAGCGTAGCCATCTTTAATGTGGTGGCATATCCCGATTGGCGCGTGCCCAAAAAGTCGCCCGGTCCGCGCTGCTTAAGATCCAGCTCGGCCAGCTTGAAACCGTCATTGGTCTCGGTCATAGCTTGCAGACGTTCATTTTCGGCAGCATCCGCGTGATCCGGAACAAGTAGGCAGAAGGACCCTCCGCCGCCGCGTCCTACGCGTCCGCGTAACTGGTGGAGTTGGGCCAGTCCAAAGCGGTTGGCCCCTTCAATCAGCATCACAGTGGCATTCGGCACATCCACACCTACTTCAATGACAGTGGTGGAAACCAGGATGTTGTACTTGCCATCCCGGAAATCGGCCATGATGCGTTCTTTTTCATCTGGTTTCATTTTTCCGTGCAGCAGGCCGAGTTTTAGATTGCGGAAGATTTCTTTGGAAAGGCGCTCGTGGTCGTCCACCGCGGCTTTCAGGTTTTCCATCTTTTCGCTTTCCTCGATCAGCGGGTAAACGATGAAAGCCTGTTTACCGGCTTCCACCTGGCTGCGGATCAGCGAATAGCCGCGTTCGCGCTCCTGGGGGCTGAGCACGTGGGTTGAAACCGGTTCGCGCCCGGCGGGCATTTCATCCATGACCGAAATATCCAGGTCACCATACAGGGTCAGCGCCAGTGAACGCGGAATGGGTGTGGCGGTCATCACCAGCAGGTGCGGATTGCTGCCCTTTCTGCGCAGCGCGGCGCGCTGTTCCACTCCAAAACGGTGCTGCTCATCGATGACGGTTAACTGTAGATCTTTGAAGGCCACCGGGTCTTCGATCAGCGCATGTGTGCCGATCAACACTTTTATCTCGCCGGAAGCCAGCCCTTCCTGTATTGAATTGCGCTCGGCTGCGCCAGTATCCCCGGTTAACAGGCGGATCTGGCTCGCGTCCAGTAATCCTTCAACTGCCATCAGGCCGCAGAAATTTTTATAGTGCTGTTCAGCCAAAATAGAGGTGGGGGCCATGATTGCCACCTGTGCGCCTGCGCGTACGATCATCATGGCTGCCAGGGCCGCGACGACTGTTTTACCAGAGCCTACATCGCCCTGTATCAGGCGGTTCATCGGGCGCCCCGAGCCAATATCCACGCAAATATCGTCCACAGACCGTCTTTGGGCCGATGTGAGCGTGAACGGCAGGGAGCTCAAGCGTTCCGCCAGCCAATCGTCGGGTACATCAAAAATGCGCCCCACCACAGACTGCCAGTCGCGCTTTTGACGCAGTACGCCCATTTGCAGGTAAAAGATTTCATCGAAAGCCAGGCGCTCGCGTGAAGCGCTCAGCGATTCCTGACTGTCCGGGAAGTGCGCCTGGTGGATGGCTTCGCCCAGGCCCACCAGGTCGGCATTTTGTTTGAGCGTTTCGGGCAGGGGGTCTGCCACGCGCGGAGCCCAGAACTTGATCACCTGGTCCATCAACTGGCGCAGCCATTTTTGAGTGATGGCGGCGGTCAGCGGATAAATGGGCACGATGCGGTTGGTATGCAGGTGTTCGGTCTCGATCGGTTCCCAATCCGGGCTGTTGAGTACCAGGCGGCCCAGGTATTGTTCCACCTTGCCAGCCACAGCGATGTTCATGCCCTCGCTTAAGCGGTTGGCGAGCCAGGGTTGGTTGAACCAGCTAATCCGTAGTGCTCCGGTGCCGTCACTGATGACCACTTCCACAATTTGCATTTTGCCGCCGCGGATCGGGCGGTTGACCACGCTCTGGATCTGACCAATAACCGTCACCACCTCACCGTATGTCAGGGAGCGGATGGGTTTGAGCTGGCTGTAATCGTCATAACGACGCGGGAAGTAATACAGCATGTCGCCCAGCGTGAACATCCCCAGTTTTTCGAGCGACGCGGCATTGCGCGGGCCAACACCCTGAAGAACAGTCAGGCTGGCATTCAGCGCCACCGGAGTTTGTGAGGTTTGCGCACCAGGGTAAGTGGATGAGCGCGAAACGGCTGGTTTGCGCGCCGGTTCGGGGCGCGGCTCTGGGCGTGTTTCAGGACGCGTGTCCGAGCGAGTCTCCGACAGAGCCTGTGGCTTGTGGGGCTGCGGTTTGGGCTGATGTTGCCGCGCCTGCATAGGTTCAGATGGTTCCGGGTTCGGGGGCGGGGTCTGGGCACCAGATTCTGCTGTCTGGCTGGTTTGCTCAGAATAGACCGGGGTGGGCAGGTCAGTATCCGGAATCTGGCCCTGGATGCGTTTCCAGACACCCTTGAGCGTATCTGCACGTGAGGTGGGGGTCAGGCGATGATAATCGCGCAGGCGTGTGGCGACGAGCTGAACCAGCTCTTCCGGCACATTATCATTGCGCGCTTCGGCTTCCCAGAAATCCAGGATTTTAGACAGCCCGCCGATGACGGCGGTATTGGAATATTTGTTCTCGGCTTCGAGACGGAAAAATTTTCGCAGTTTTTCAATGGAAGATTGCATACAGGTATTTTACCCTATGTGAAACATGAAATAATCAACTTTCCCCATGTCTTTGCGCTTGCGGTTATTTTCCGCCCGGCGCAGTCTCCACGGGGAAAGGCAAACCGGTAAAATGGGCTTTTTCAAGCGATCAGGGGTTATTTGTTCTTGCCGATCGCTGGCGTTATTTCTTTACCGCTGCAAAGCCCAAGCCGTTTGGGCCGACATGCGTCCCAATCACAGTGGTGACGTTGACGATTGGGATATCGGCGGGCAGAGCGGCTCCCAGGCTGGCAGTCAGTCGCTCCAGGAACTGTGTAGCGCGATTTTCAGCGTTGGTGTGCAATATGCTCAGCTTTTCCAGCGCGCCAAGCGCTGTGAGCAGTTCGTACATCTTATCGGCGGCATGGCGTGTGGTGCGCGGTGCCGCTACGGGAAGTACTGCACCTTCGCGTAGTTCCACCACAGGTTTTATCCTTAACAGGCCGCCCAGCGTGGCGATCGCGCGCGGCACCCGCCCTGACCGGCGCAGATATTCAACGGTATCCAGCGCCGCAGCCACATATAGTCGTTCGCGTGTGGACTGAACCGCTGCCAGCGTTTCGGCCAGTGACAGGCCTTTTTCGATGGCTTCAGCGGCAGACAGCACTTGGTAACCAATACCCATGGAAAGCGAGCCAGATTCCAAAACGCTGACCCTGCCGGAAAATTCACTGGCAGCGCTGCGGGCAATATTGGCAATTGCGGTCAATTTTTCAGCGGTGAAGATGCCGATTACATGCTCGCAGCCTTGCATCAACAGTTTGCGGTATCTTTCGGCAAAAACGGCCTGGGGCGGCGCGGCGGTCGTGGGTGTGCTCCTCAGGCTCGGCAAACGCTGGTAAAACACTTCGCGCGTGATTTCCACGCCATCCAGGTAAGATTGTCCTTCCAGCACCAGGATGGC
>JBBRWF010000531.1:0-3522 GCA_038249405.1 Anaerolineales bacterium | reverse complement strand
TGGTCATTCCAATATGGCGAGATAACATTTGAAGGTAAAACACGCACCATCGTGTCGATGGTCGTGCTGACGAAGAGCGAGTGCCAGCCTATCCTCTGGAGCTCGACGCTCATCGCGTTCAAACGGGCTGCATCAAGGTTCAAGCTATCTTGATCAAACTGATCTGCAAGTTTGTGCAGTGAATCTGACACACCTAAAAACCTGGTGTGCATAACTTGGGCGAAATCATAATCACGATCGTTCATGGATACCTCAGTGAGTAGGATGGCGGTTTCGACGTGATCTTCTCTCGTTTCAACCGAACAAAATTATAGATTCACCATCCGATTCTGCTAGCTGTCCAAACCCGCAAATATCGTTGCGGATTCCCGTAGAAAATCGGCTCCCATTGCGGGAATCCGCAATAGAAATAAATTAAAAGACCCCAGCGATTGCTGGGGCCTTAATTCCAATATATGTTGACTAAAGAACGCCGTGTTCTTGCGCCCAACGCACCGCGCTGGGCCTGGTATTCACTCCCAACTTGTCGTAGATATTCGATATATGGAATTCAACCGTTCTTTCAGCCATATTGATCCGGGAAGCGATATCCTTTGTGGTCAAACCATCCGCAATCAAACGGATTACCTCACATTCCCGCTCGGACAAAACACCAGAGCTTGTCTCTGCCTTGTTTTCCCGGATCTTCCCCATCATCAGGGTTGCAACCGACGGGCTTACCCAATTCTTGCCTTTCATAACAGAGCGAATTGCATCCGGCACCACGTATGGATCTTCATCTTTTAGAATGTATCCGTGTGCACCGGCTTTGAGCATGGACATAATCGTTCCTTTATCACCATGCGCTGTAAGCACCAACACCTTGACGGTAGGGTGACTTTTAGCCAGCCGCTTGATTACGTCTACGGCTTTGATCCCTGGCATGCTGATATCAAGGATCACCACATCTACTGGCCCTTCATTCACCTTTGTGATAACCTCATCACCATTAATAGCCTCGCCGGTGATTTCAAAATCGGCATGGCGGGACAATTCGGTCTTCAGACCGGAGCGGACAATCGGGTGATCGTCCGCGATTAAAACACGTGTTTTCAACTCTACCTCCGATAAAATTGTTAAATTGGAACCTGGGCCGCTAAAATGCAACCTTGACCCGGGTTCGAAGTAATCGAAAGACTGCCATTAACAGCTTCGACCATTTCCTTGATACCAATGAGACCATAGTGTCTATCCGGAACTAAAAGCTCCAAGCGATCTGGCACCATGAATCCATTTCCATTATCAGTCACCATAACTGTGACCAGTTCCGAAGTGACCTGGACCCAGACTTCGACATGGTCAGCTTGGGCATGTTTGTGAACGTTGATCAAACTTTCTTGGATCAGCCGGTAAATACACAGTTTTACATCTTCACCCATTTCCTGATTTTCATTACCTTCTATGAAAACACGGATCTTGAAATTGGCGTTTTCCTCAACTTCGGAAACTTTAGTTTGGATGGCTTCGAAAAAATCGAGTACATCCAGTGTAGGGGGACGTAAATCATTACAAATCTGGCGAAGGACGCCGATCAATTCTCGGATTTCCGCTTGGGCTTTTATAAGGTTTTCATCTTGTGCGCCATTCAAATGAGCCCGGATGTCAGCCATCTGGTAATTCAACCCAGCAAGTGACTGGATGATCAGATCATGCAGATCCCTGGACAGGCGCTTACGCTCTTCTTCACGCCCGCGCAGTACTTGCCGGTGCAGCCGTCCTACCTTTTCAGCATGCTTTTGTGCTTCTTCCAATAGCTTTACATTTTCGAGGGTCACCTGGGCCTGATGAATAACAACTTTCAGGATGTCAAAATCCGCTTCGCTCAGCGTTTCGCCATCCCGCTTTTCGCCAAGAAACAAAACTCCAAATAATTGATTGTCGTTTCCTTTCAGAGGAACAAGATGGTTTGGATGGGCACCATTCTTGAATTTCGATAATGGATAGGTGACTGCTAAACTAGAGTCCCAGGGCAGAAAGCCGGCTTCTCCATCCGAGAAAAGGGCTTCTAATTCGGCAAAATTGCTGCCTTGATCCGACGGCAAGGTTTCGACCCGCATGGGTAGTTTATTTTCATAGGTGAATCTCATTCCATTGGAAAATAGAAGGCTCACCATTTCTAGACGCATGGATTGGCCAATCACCTGGGATAATGTCGCCCCAATCGATTCTTGATTATGATCTGTGGTGGTCAAGGAGTACCTCGTTTGTTCGACTACAGTGCGGAAGTCGTACCATCCTCCATACAGGACCCGGTTTACAAATCGTGTCAGGCTGCCGTAGAGTTTCACGCTAAAACTTGCGAGAACCACGGTCATAACCAGGTTCCAGATAGGCGATTGGGTTATCGACGGGGAAATGAACCTTGTTGTGATGGAAAAGCATAAGGAATAAATCCCGGTTAATAGCAGAACAACAAGCACGATAGCCAGTCCCCGGTTGATGGTTTCTTTTACACCAATCAATCGATACCGGTAGATTGCAAAGCCATAACCTGTTGGTAAAGCTAATAATGCCAAAAAAGCCATTTCGAAGGAAATAATTGGATGACCAACGATTAATTGAGGGATGAGAATCAGGGTCACAACAGGAATGACACCTAATAAGCTGCTCAAGATAATAATGCCCACTTGATAGCGTTCCAGGGCAGAAGATGCTTTCTTAAATGACTGTGCCTGTATAAAAACTACCATAATCATTTCGATACCAAAAACCGTAAAGATCGTATTCGATAAAATATAACTGGGCATCAACCGGATACCCCAAATACTATCCAAGATATTAAGGATACTTAGCAGAACAGTAGCCACCACCGACAAATAACCGGCCCAAGATTTGTATTTTCCGACCTTAACTGGAAAAACTAGATGCAGGTGAATAGCAAATGTACCAAGCATTAAGATTCCACAATGAAAGCCGGCAATCGTCCACGTCGGGCCATATGTGCTAACCGCGCCACACGTTAAAGCGATTACAGCATTTTGACTGAGCAGAAAAAAGAGAATGGCCTGAATTCTTGATCGACTAAAGGCCAACACATAGCTGCCTGTTATCCAGAAACCCAGGGCGACGAGGAACGCAGGCAAGCGATCGAGAATAGCTGACAAGCTCGAATGGGTGACTTGCACGATCAATTCCCGAGTCTGACCATCTCGTTCAACCTGAACGCGATAAGTCTCTCCAATTTGACTTACGGTCAGTTTGTATAAATCCGATGGTGATAATTCTCCTGCCAGAATAATTCGGTCACCGATATGAAAAGACTGAGCAGAAGGATGTTCGGCGTCGATTCCATATACGACGCCAGACCGATAACTCCAATAAGCCCCAATGCTCGGTTTCTGCACGGCCAATAGGGATGTCCAACCTATCCACACCAATGTAGCCAGTGACAAACCGTGCAGAAACACGAGCAAAGTTCTTCTCAATTTTTTAATGCTCCCAACCAAGATAGATGGTTTAGGATCGACAAGACCTGATCCAGAG
>JBBRWF010000530.1:0-3557 GCA_038249405.1 Anaerolineales bacterium | reverse complement strand
GGCTTGGTTTGGTGAATCCAACTGTTAATGCTACGCGGTTGGGGATGGTATTTTACGAGGGGCGCCTGCGTTCTCCCCAATTCGGCGAACCTGAAATTATGTTGGATGGTATTCGGGTTAGCGCCCAGGCCTTACTCAAAAATTTCTCTGCTCCAAGCGATCATTATCTGGCGTTGGATTTGAATCAACTTCCTGCCATAGTGGATTCGATGGGTGGAATCCCCATCAATATTCCAGCAACGACCACCGATCCATGGATTGGCATGGTTATTCAGGCCGGTCAACAGACTCTGAACGGGGCGCAAGCGGCTGCATATGCGCGGGCAATTCCCGATTCAGACTTTGGGCGTATCGCGCGTAATCAGCTCTTACTGGAAGCAATGCGCCAAAAGTTATTGGACCCGGGCGTACTGGCAAATATTCCAAGTTTGTACAGTAAGTTTAGTGCTGTAATTGTCACTGATTTCAGCCCGGAACAGATTCAGCACCTGGTTTGTTTACTGAAAAATGTACCTTCTCAATCCATCATACAAGAAACTGTTCAACCTGCATGGACTCACCCTGGACCAAATAGCTCGCTTTTGTGGGATCAGTCCAGTGTTTTAACTCGCTTAAAGGAATTAGGGCTTGCGAAATAGGTTCGGTAGGTTTCTGTAAATAAATTATTCTAAAGACGTCATCCCTTGAAAATCGCCAGCATCAGTTCGTTGGCGATTTTCAAGTTTTTGTAAAAAGGCACCCGGCTGTATAATTTGCAAATTACTCAATTTGGAGTGAGCATTGTCATTCATTTCTGATTTTATCGATTATCTTTCAGTTGAAAAGAAAGAAACGTTTTTGAATCTTTCATCTCCTTTTGCTGTCCAGGATTATCTTGATAGAATGCCTTATCTTGCGGTTGAACGCGACCGGTCACCTCTAAATGTTGTCCTTGATGGGCAATGCCATTGCCTGGATGGCGGTTTATTTGCGGCCCTGGCGCTCTGGCGCTTAGGTTTTCAGCCGTTGATAATTGATTTGGTACCCGAACCCGGTCTGGATGATGACCATGTTCTTGCTTTGTATCAAATAGATGGGTATTGGGGTGCGGTTGCAAAGTCTAATTATGTTAATCTTGGTTTTCGTGAACCGGTTCATAAAACCCTGCGCGAACTTGTTATGACCTATTTTGAACATTATTGCAGTGTTCATCAAACAAAAACGCTACGTGGGTATACACGCCCATTTGATGTCTCGAGGTATGTAGGGTTGAATTGGGCCGTCGATGAAGTTGGCGCAAACAAACTGTATTACCAGCATTTCTATAAACGAAAACCAGTTTCTTTAATTGCCCCTAATATCGCGGAAAGACTTAATCGAATAAGTGACCGAACTTACCAGGCTGAGACACTTTTCACTGATTTGAATTGGTCGTTCGGCGTGCGACCTAATCATTAAAGCCGTACACTTGTAAAACACAATCGCTTATTGCCTGGGGTTGGGGGGAAGAAATTTTGGTTAGTTGTTTTTGCGATATATGCATACTTGTAAAATGATCATTACTGGGTTTTATTTAAACAGACTTAATTCTGTTAGATGCCATCCCAAAATCCCAATATATGGCTTTCGTATAGATAATTCTGCAATTCTTGAGATGATTATTTATTAATTACCAATAAAACCATCGACTGGCCTGGCAGAGTAATTTGATCATGCTTGATGAAATCTGCAATCGGTTGCTTCTCAACATTGTGTTCTTTGTCAAACAGCCAGAGCTGTGAAGAATCTGAGATTGCATATCCTGTCATTGAAAGAGGGGCCGCGATACTCTCATCTGCCAGATTGACAAGCATAATTGTCAGGGCGCCTTCTTTGTTTTTTGCCGCAGCTATACTCACAGCCTGGTTGTCAGACGAACTGAAAACTTGCAGAACTCCAAACATTTTATACATTTGATAGGTGTAATACGTTGGCCGAAGTTCTCCCCGACCAATAAGCCCCCAGGAACCACTGTCGCCACTTGTGGTCAGTAACCATTGATTCGCAATCAGGACATCTTCTGAAATAAATTGCCCGATCAAGCTCCCCAACCAGATTCCGGCAAAGTGGGAATCTGGAGTTGCCTCGCCCCCGACGGCTTTATTGTAGTGGGTGCTGAATTCGGTGATTGCAATAGGAATGTGGCGGCCGGTTGTTTCTGTAATGAGTGCATTCAAATACCGAATAATTTTGGTCCACTCGCCTGCATCTTTACGCAGGTCGTTGACGCTGGTAGATTCTGTGATTATTTTTGGAAATGGATACCGGTGGATTGAAATAATGTCTACCAGGTCCCCATTGGACTTCAAAAATTCAATCATCCAATCTCTTCCGGCTGAATCCTTTTTGTTTTTCTGTGGATCTGGTGTAAATTGGCTGACTTCAGGACCGATCAATATTATGGTCGGATCTACCGCCTTCATTTGCAAGGCGAAAGCACGCCATTCTTGATTGAATTGGGGTGTATCGTAAGGTATGTTTAGTTCTTGTCCGTATAAATCGGGTTCATTTCCAATAGACCAGTATTTAACCCCATATTTTTTATCGATATTAACCAATTTTACCAGGGCAGCAGCCTGTTCGGGAGTGCCATTTCGAAGCCGTACGCTAAAACTGGGGATGGCTCCCAGCATATTGCAGAAAGCAATAAACTGGGTGATCTGATAGTCTTTCAGATCATTCCTGTCGCCCCAGGCACCGCCGGGAAACCGAATGATAGTCATTCCAGCATTTTTTGCATCCGGAATCATGCTGGCGGGTAAAGCTATCCAGGGACCATAATTTGTTCCGTAGATATAGGGACTGATGCTGCCCAATTCTTTACCTGGATCAACATATAGCCCGCCCGGAATTGGGCTGGTAGCAGGTGTGAAAGTTGGTAGTGAAGCGGTAAGGGAAATTGTGCGGGTTGCTTCGGATGATTGTGAGGTAGTTATGGTTGGCACGGTTGCTGGTTGGGATATACAACCTGCGAGCATACCAATCGTCAATATTGAGCGGGCAATCCATGAAATAGTACGAGACATTTAATATTTTCCTCGAGTTGGTGCGGCTTCAAATAGATCAGCGTCGCTACCCCTGGCCGGAAATAGCTGTACTGCGCAGGCTTTAAACTCTGGGATGAGAGCCTGAGGGTCCAGAGCGTCATTTGTGAGCAGGTTGGCTGCTGCTTCCGAAAAATGAAATGGAATAAAGATAACACCAACAGGCGATTTTTCTGTAATATTTGCGCGCAGGATGATGCTTCCCCTGCGCGAACTAACTTTGACAGGCATATTATCTGCGATACCGTGTATTTCAGCATCTGCAGGGTGAATTTCCACAAATGGGTATGGTGAAAGGGAATCAAGGGTAGAGTGGCGAGTCATTGTGCCTCCGTGCCAATGCTCAAGCACTCGTCCGGTTGTCAATATGAATGGAAATTCATCGTCAACAGGTTCCATGGCCGGGATGTAATCAATTGGAATAAATTTTCCTGCTCCTCTGGGAAAAGTTTCGGTGAATAAGGTTGGCGTGCCGGGATGTTCGTTATCCCAGGC
>JBBRWF010000529.1:0-3558 GCA_038249405.1 Anaerolineales bacterium | reverse complement strand
GGGCAGTGTGATGATGCGCTCGGAGCCAATCAGCAGGGTCAGCAGGTATTGGCTCCATGAGATGAGAAAGGCAAATAACGCGGCAACCACCAGGCTGGGGGCGATAAGCGGCAGAGTGATAGTGAGAAACGTGCGTGCCGGACTTGCGCCCAGTACCAGCGACTGGAACTCGTAGTTTTCATCATAGCGGGCAAAAGCGCCTGCCAGGGTGAAAATGACATACGGCAGCGTTGGAATGAGATGCGCCAGAACTACACCGGGAAATGAGCCAGCCAGTCCAATTTGCAGAAAAAGGATATTCAGCCCCATCCCGATCGCCAGTGGCGGTACCACGCTGGGTAGGAATAAAACCAACCAGGCAATCTGCCGCCCGCGAAACCGGCGTAAACCCAGCACACGCGCCGCTGGAAATCCAAGCATAAGCGAAAGCTGGCTGACGATGATGGCAATGCTCAGGCTGTCGCGCAGGCTGCTAAAAACCCGCGTATCATTCAGGGTGCGGAAAAAAGCGGCGCTCGTCCATTCAGTCGGAAAGGGTTGAGGAAAAAACCAGCGCGTTGAGAACGCGTAGACAATAAACAGCGCCAGCGGGACTGCGAGAATGAAGTAAAGCGCAAAACGTATCACAAACATGGAAAATTTGGTCATTTCTGCTCGCCCTTCTTGAGACTGATAGCTGCCACGACCAGTACGATCAGTGTGATGATCAGGCTGATGGCCATGCCATCGGCACGCGAGCGCAAGTCTGGGTCATTGAAAAGGCGTAAAGCGAGTACGGATAACATGCGTGGATATTCCACACCCAGCAAAGCCGGCACTTCGTAACTGCTAAAAATAAAGGCAAAGACCAGCAACGCGCCTGAAAGCAGAGCGGGCATGACCAACGGCAGAGTCACATAGCGCAGTCGCTGCCAGCGGCTGGCGCCCAGGTTTTCGGCCACCAAGTCGTAGCCAGCCGATTGGGCGCGCAGGACTGCCAGGATTATCAACGCCAGAAACGGGATTTCCTTGCTGATGTAATGCAGGATAATGCCAAACCCGAAACGGTCACGAACCAGGACGGGGAAATCTGCCGGGGTATGGATCAGGCCGAGCGTCGCTGCCCAACGGGAGAGAATGCCACTTTGAGAGAGGAATAAAAGGATGGCCACTGCCCAGACCAGATGTGGAAAGGCCAGGTTCCAATTGAGCGCGAGGGTATCTAAATTTCCACCTCCACGCCGCTCGGATAACCAAACCGCCACCAGTAGCGCCAGCACAGATGAAATCAGGGTGGAAACAATACTGACCCATAAAGAGAAAACGAGCGAGCCCCAGAATTCGCGTCCGGCCAGCCCCTGACCGGTGAGCAGGTTGCGGAAGGCATCCAGGCTCAGGTTATCTTGTCCGATGACGGACATCAACCCGAGGCTTTGCGCCACGCCATAGGCAAGACTCGCCCCCAGCAAGACCGAAACGAGGATCAGTGCTGGGGCGAGCGAGAGCCATGGAGAGAAAATGAGTTTATCGCGCATGTTTGGGGAGTGTCAGGTATCAGATGCCAGGCGCTGCGAATTGGGTTAACCTGACACCTGACATAAATACACCTGAGCCTTATTTTTGCAAAACGTTTGCCAGCCAGCCCTGTTCGACCAGGTTCTGGTACTCCGCAGCGCTGTCACCTACCAGGGATTTTGCCAGGTCAGAGGCCGGGGTGGCGGCATCGCCCAGTTTGGTAGCGGCATCTTGCAGTTTGACCAGAGCAGTCTGATCACTGACACGGGTCACATCGATGGCATAACCAAGTCCAAAGCCGTTTTCAGGCAATATCTGCGCTGCCTGAAATTCCGGTTCGAGCAACATGTTGGCCAATACCAGCGCGGCTGCCTTGTGCGCCGCATTGGTCGGGATGGCAACGTAATTGAAATCGCCGATCATATATTTGTCAAAGACAAAAGCGCGCGCAGTTTTGGGCAGCAAACCGTTCTGAATGCCTGTGCCTGCCCCGCTGATGTCGTTGGTCATACTGAAGTCTACTTCATTGTTCGCCAGCAAGCTTTTCAGTTCTGCCTCATCCTTGGCATAAGTCTCACCTTTGCGCCACAAGCAAGGTTTGAGCGTCTTCAGATATTTCCACAGTTCAGGAGACCATTTGTCCCAGGTGGCCTGGTCAAATTTCTGCCACTGCTCCGCACCGCCGCTGATTTCGTACAACGCACCTTTGACAAAGCGTGTGCCGAGAAAACCACCAGGCCCAGGGGCAATATAGGTGAAGCGTCCGGGATGCGCGCAAGCCCAGGTTTGTAAATTTGCATAGGATCGCGGCAGGTCTGCTGCCTTTAAGCGCGCGGAGTCATAAACAAATTGGAATTGCGCCGAGGACCAGGGACTCTCCAGATTATCCACCGGATGGCCAAAATCGAAATTGATAGCGGGATTGTCCCAGTTGACATACTTGCTATTGGGAAGTTTCTGCGCCCAATTGGGGTAAAGCAGGTTGGCCTGTTTCAAAGTGTAAAAGTTTTCGCCGTTGATCCAGATGATGTCCACCGCGCCGGGGTCTTTACCCGCCTGTTTCTCGCTCAGCACCTGATTGATCGCATCCACAGTATCGGCGACCGGCACACGATTGAGGGTGATTCCATAACGTTCCTTGAGCGCCTTGCCATAGAAATTATCCACGAAGGTGTTGATACTATCCGAGCCGCCCCATATGTACCAGTTGACGGTTTGGCCTTTGGCGGCGGCCAGCACACTGTCCCAGTTGTTGAGATCAAATTCACCTGCAGCGTGAGGTGCGGAGGTTGCCGCTGGTTGATTTGTTGCAACGGCAGTCACCGTGGGTTGTGTCGCGGTCGCTGGCGCGCAAGCCGCCAGCACGATAGCAAAAGTGACGAGCAAAAATGCGATACGTTTCATCTTTCCTTTTCCTTATTATTTTGAACTTCGTTTTGCAAAACGATACTTGAGATAGGCCACAATCTCTTTGCCAAGATTGGGCAAGGTATCGCGCATGAAAAAGTCCGCCACTTTCAAGATGCCGCTTGAATAGGTCGGGTAGGGATAGACCAGGCGGTAAATCTTATACAGCGAGATTTTCTGGCTCATCGCCAGCGTAAAGAACGAAATCATTTCAGATGCGCGCGGGCCAACAATGGTGACAGACAAAATCTGCCCGGTCAACCGCACGGCGTCCACGATGATGAAGCCATTTTCGATGCCATCGGTATAACCGCGGTCGGTGTGGGTTTTGAAGTCCACGCGGATGCGTTTAATTACGCCGGGATGGCAGTATTCCGCCAGTTGTTTTTGGGTCAGCCCCACCGCCGCCACTTCGGGGTCGCTGAAGGTTGCGTTCGGGTAGAGCGGTTCGTTTTTGGCGAGCGGCAGATACGGGAAGGCAATCCGCTGGACAACGCGCCGTCCCTGGGCGTTGGCTGAATGGGTAAAGGCGGAAGTAGGCGTCACATCCCCGATGGCGTATATGCCATTAACATTGGTTTCGCCAAAAGAGTGGGTCAAAACGCCCTGACGCTTGTCCACCGCTACACCGGCTTTGTCCAGTTCCAGGCTTTCCAG
>JBBRWF010000528.1:0-3564 GCA_038249405.1 Anaerolineales bacterium | reverse complement strand
ACCATCCGTGTTGACCGTTTTCGGTGTGTAATCGGGTTTGAGCGCTTGCGCTTCGTCTTTGAAGTGCTGATAGGCTTCGGTCAGGTTCACGACATCCGCACCGAGCGCCACCGCAGCGCCTAAAATGCAATCATTCCCGACAGTGGTTGCCACAACCACTTTTTCGCCGTTCAGCCACGTGATTTTTTCGTCTGCCAGCAGATGCTGCGGCAATTTCTCTGGGTCTTTGATAACGGTGTGTACCAGATCGTATCGCCCAAATTGGTTCTCGGTGCGATACCAATAACTGTCGTCTCGTCCAAACACATAAGTCAACGCCCAAAAGGGCACATCAAAACGCCGCAAAAACAAGGCCTTTTCCACTTCATCCGTGTAGCCCACCTGATATGGCATCACGCCACTCGGCGCAAGTGTGAAGACCTGCTCTTTTCCTTCGCTGTCACGGGCTTTCAGGCAAATCCGCCGCAGCCGCACATCCTCCAGTTTCCTGGAAGTGCGTTCATCGTGCAGGGTGTAACCGTCACCTATTCTCTTTGGAAACAGTTCTGGATGTTCGACAATCATTTCATCTACCCAGTTCCGATAGGCGCGAGGATCATCAACAATTTCTCGATATTTTTCCATCGCAATTGGCAGGATGATCCGTTTTTGAGGTCTTGTAACATTGCTCTTTGTTTTGGTACACTGTCGCTGAGGCATGGTGGCTGGTCTCGTGGTGGAGTTTCAGCCTATCATGCCTCATTTTTGCCAAAACCACAAAATCTATTAGAACCAGGAAAATTTCTCAATTCATAAACGTTACGATCATGTTATTTGGGATCATGCTACTAGCTTCTTGCTCATTTCTGCCAACAGAAGAGCCGCCCGGTGTGGTTGAAAAAGCTGAAAGAGGCTATGCAATATGCGCGCCCACCATCAATGCCCTTGAACAATATAAGGTTGAGAACAGCACATATCCAGAGAGGGAATTGTAAGCTGACCACGTCAAGCGGAGAGTCAAAAACAATTAGCCTTGTCACCGCAAGCGGGTCAAATTTTGGCGCGCCATTTTTTGTTTCATTCGCCCTGCGCCCAGATATCATAGGCATCTTTAGCTTTATCGGTGTCACGTTCATTCTCGCGATGATCAGGCGGGTCTTTAAGCGAAGCTGACTCATTTCAACATTGGAAGTTAGAAAAACACTCCCGTCGATTTTGACGGGAGTGTTTTTCTAACTAAAAATTGTATACCAGACCAGTCAACTGCCCGGAGAGAGTCCATAATTTCTTAGCCATGGCTTCATCATAGGATTTGTCATTGGACCTAACCTTTTCAGGATAACCGCGCATCCCGCGCATGCCTGTCGGGCCGATATAATCGCAGCCGTTGACTTGCGGAGATGTTGCTGCAAATAATGTCGGCAGAGCGCCCATGGCTGGCGGTTGGGCAACGATGGCATTGGAAAGCTTCATCATCCAAACGGACATGATCGAACCTTCCATCTGCGGGCCGGCGGCCTGCAAATTCGTGGCGGCATAACCGGGGTGACAAGCCGCGCTGATCAGCTTGATCCCTGTCGCATCAAGGCGGCGCTGTAATTCATACGCGAACAATAAATTTGCCAGCTTGCTCTGAGCGTACGCGCCCCATTTGTCATACTTCTGTTCCCACTGCAAATCGTCAAAGTGGATATCACCCGCAGTATGCGCGAAACTGCTGACCGTTACGACCCGAGCGTTCGGGGTCGCTTTCAACGCAGGCAGCAGCAATCCAGTCAACGCGAAATGACCGAGATGATTGGTGCCAAATTGCATCTCAAAACCATCCGCAGTTTTGAGGGCAGGCAAAGCCATCACGCCCGCGTTGTTAATGAGAATATCCAAATGATCGTATTTCGAGACAAAAGATTCAGCAAAGGCGCCCACGCTTTTCAAGTCTGCCAGATTCAAGGCCATTGCGCTCACCTGTGCCTGCGGATAATATTGGCGGATGCCCTGCGCGGCTTCCTCGCCCTTATCCACGCTGCGCACGGCCAGGATCACATTGGCATTTTTGCCAGCCAGCGCCAAACCTGCTTCATAGCCTATTCCGCTATTCCCGCCCGTGATAATTACAATTCTGCCCTTTTGATCTGGCATATCATTTTGTGTCCATTTACTGCTCATTGCATGTCTCCATTTACTCAATTTTCCAACTGCACTCAAGACAAACCAGCATCGCTGTTTATTACACCTTTTTCAAAACTGCAAAGCAATTGACTTCATATATAATCCCCGCTCCTATGAACAATACATCCTTTGATCTTGTCATCTTCGATTGCGACGGTGTGCTGGTGGATAGCGAACCGCTCGCCAATCAGGTCTACGTCCAAATATTGGGGGAGCACGGCTATCAGGTAAATAAAGATGAGTATCTGCGCGGGAATGAAGGTGTACGGTCATGCTGCGTTCGCCTCAAGTAAGTCCCTGCGCGAGGCAGGCGTGATTCCATTCGCGAATATGTTGGCGCTGAAAAATATGATTTCTCCAGGCAAATAATCCAAGCCAAGTCATTCCGCAGACGGGGTGCTGGTCATCCAATTATCAGCTTGTATTTCAATAAAAAAATACTTATAATTACCCAATAGTGTTGGCAAAGCCAATCGTTGTCAATCTTTCATAAAAGAACGATCAAAGGTTCAAACCATGACGACCGTCACTCGCAACCAAAAAATATATTTTGCCGCCGTTGGTCTTTTTGCTTTATGGGTCGGCATTTGGGGGGGGTTCATTCCAGAACATGTAGATGAAGCCATCCCATGGCTGGTCCCGCCGTTTCATGCGCGCTTTATTGGAGCCATCTATCTCTCTGCCGTGGTTATCATGGGCGGCTGCATGATGGCACATCGTTTTGCGGAAGTGTGGGTCGCAGTATTTATGATTGGTGTCTGGACAGGCTCACTGTTCGTGATCTCCCTCTTTCACCTGAACGAGTTTGATTTCAGCCGCAAGCAGGTTTGGTTCTGGTTCGGGGCGTACATCATCTATCCCTTGATCGGTTTTTGGTTAAGTTGGAATCACCGCACAGCCCGCGACGAGCCTTCCGGCCCGAAGCTGCCAAACTGGACTCAAAGCTATCTTTTCGCACAAGGCTTTATTATCACAGCCCTGGCCCTGGCACTGTTATTGGAGCCTGACTTAATGGTAAGCGTTTGGCCCTGGAAGGTTACCCGGTTCCTGATTCAAATTTATTCAGGGCCATTTTTAGCTTATGGACTCGGTAGTTTACTGCTCAGCCGTCAACGGACCTGGCCTGAGGTCCGCATCGTGATGACTGGCTTCATCATATTAACTGCCGGCGTGCTGTCGGCATCGATTATCCATCATGACCTTTTTACCACCACAAACCTCGCCACCTGGCTTTGGTTTGGAGGCTTCTCACTGGCAACGCTATTGCTTGGCGTGATAATCCTCCGCAGCTATACAGAAGATCGAAAATGAGCAAACAACCCGCCATCTTTATACGGCAGCTTCTGGAATTTTCCTGCTGCTGCAAGGCATCAGCACGTTGATGTTTCGCCTCTATCCGCCGCTGGATCACGCCTT
>JBBRWF010000527.1:0-3571 GCA_038249405.1 Anaerolineales bacterium | reverse complement strand
TAGTGAAAAGGATTTGAAAAAATTCCAGGAGCTATCGGACACGCTCAGCCTGGCCGCGCGGATGGAAGGCGGTAAGAATGACCCTTTTAGCTCGGTTGATTATGTAAATGAATTCAGCGCGTCGATGGAAAATGACCTGGGAACCCCGGGAGCGGTGCAGGCCTTACGGGGACTGGCTCATGGTATCCTGGATGCTGCCAAGGCCCAACGAGATGTGAAGGAGGCGCAGGAAATGCTGCGAAAATATAGTCTGGTCTTCGGCCTCACCCTCGGCTCTGAACCTCCCGAAGAACGGGTGATAACCGGTTGGAATGCGAAAAAGAGATGAACAACAGTTTCATAGGAGGTAAAAAGTTGATTTCCGACAAGCAGAAGGAAGTAACGAAGGAAGACACCAAGAAAGGGCAACCGGGATCCCAGGAAATGAAGCTTCGGAAACCCGCTTTGGCCCGACCCAAAGGAAGAAACCGAGCAAAACCAGGAACCAAAGGGGAAGGCGAATATTTCCACATTATTGTGCGGCCCAAGGAAGAATTTGCCACGTTTCGCACCCAGGATGTAGGTGAAAAGGGGCATATTCTGCGCCTTGCTGGTAAAAGGAGCAGCGGGTCTTGGGATACGCATGCATGGCTGATTAGTAAGGATGATGCCCATATGGAAGGCGATCAATTCGTCGCCGATACCGATGATGGCAGAAAGTTGATCGAAGGCCTGGGATCAAAGCCCACCCATGTTGAGGGCAATGTATTTGAGGTAAAAGACAGGCCGAATGTTCCGGAGCGTAAAAAGCCAACAGAGGCACAGCAGAAAGCCAGGCTCGAAAATATAAAAAAAGCTCAACAAGCCCGTCGGTCACGCTTGGCAAAGAATGAATAAGCCGCACCTGGCCAAAAACGGTTATGACTTGATTGTAATCGGTTCAGGCGGCGCTGGCAGCACCGCGGCCACTACCGCAGCCAGGATGGGTAAGCGGATCGCGCTGATTGAACGCGATAAACTTGGCGGGACGTGTCTAAATTATGGCTGCGATCCCACCAAAACACTTTTGCATACAGCACACCTGCTTTACCATGCACGGCACGCCTCCGCGTTGGGTTTGCGCATTCCGCAAGCCGAAGCCGATTGGGCAGCGGTACAGGCGCATGTGCGAGGGGTACAGGAAACCATTCGCGGAGGAACTTCCGAACAAGCCCGCGCAGGTATTGAGGCACAAGGTATTAACCTCTTCATGGGTGAAGCAGTGTTCAACTCACCTCACGAGATCTGCGTGAACGGCGAACTATTGCATGGCGAGCATTTCGTCATCGCGACAGGTACTGTTCCCTTAATCCCGGACATTGAGGGTTTGTCCGAGACCGGCTATATCACCAACATCGAAGCTGTATCGTTGCCTGAACTGCCAAAGCGTCTGATAGTGATTGGAGCAGGACCCATCGGGCTGGAATTCGCACAAATGTTCAGCCGTTTCGGCGTGCGGGTGGTGGTACTTGAGCGCGGCGAGCAGCCACTGCCGCGAGAAGATCGCGATCTGGCGTTAGAACTATGTGCTCAGCTAACCGCGGAAGGCATTCGACTCGAATTTGGCATTGAGATGCGCTGCGGAGAAATCAATGAGCATGGCAAAAATATCCACGTACACTGCCAGGGAGGTCAGGACGAGGATCTGATAGCTGATCAGTTATTGGTGGCCGTGGGGCGGCGGCCCGCATTGGATACACTCAATCTCGATGCAGCCGGTGTTCAATATACAGACGAAGGAATACCAACCAACGCGACCTTGCGTACGAATGTGCCACACATTTGGGCTGCTGGTGACATCACCAGTAAATATCAATTCACACATGTCGCGTCCGATCAAGGCAAACGGGTCGCGCACAATGTTTTTGCTCAGGAGCCGATAGCGTTCGACGATCGCGTCATTCCCTGGGTGACATTTACCGATCCAGAGCTCGCCCGAGTCGGCTTGTTGGAGGCAGATCTGCAAGAAGCCAAAATTGAGTATCGTGTGGGTCGGGCATATTTCAATAAACTCGATCGTGCCATCGCAAATGACCAGACCTTCGGCAGCGTAAAAATGCTGGCGGGCGTGGATGGCAAAATCCTTGGCGGGCATATCCTCGGCACGAACGCAGGCGATCTGATCGCGCCTATCGTCTATGCGATGCGTTTTGGCCTGACTGCTCAGATGATTGCTGAAGCGATGCTGCCGTATCCGACGATGGCCGAAGCAGTGCGCTGGGCTGCCGCTCAATTCTAAGTGTTGTGCCCCATACATTATTCATTCGCGACTTGTTATTTGTAAGATAAGCGAAAAGCATAAACATGCACAAGATTTACGTAAAAGGGCTCCTCGGATAGTTCTCTGAACGCCTTCATGCGGGGATGGCGCTTCGTTTCGTTGACCAGATCATTCTCATTTCACACCTCCGTGGCGGTATAAGACATTCGCGGGATCGTGAAAGTTAAAACGTAATTCTTCATCTCATGACTAATTCTCATTAATTTTCAGGCGAGACGGATCAGCGCTTTTGCTGCCGGGTTTACGCGCCGCATGATCGATTGCATTCCTCTGCAGTCTATGGTGGATAACTCAATTATCGCATGAGGGTGGTAAAATCGGGCGTCTCTCACATCCTTAGACTGGAGTGCACCACCGCCCTTGTTCAACGACCTGCTGATATTGCTCGCTATTCTCATCATCCTGATTGAAATCCACCGGAAACTGCGTCAGACCTGGCTGCGTCACCTGCTCTCGCAGAATAAGAAAGCCAAACAGCCGCGAAAACCGCCTGTTCTGCGACCGAAAAGCGAGCGCGACTGCCGCTTATGTCAGAAAGACAAGCGGTCAGGCGGAGTAAGGTAGAAGTAGAACGGCGGATGGTGGTTGGAGATGCAGCGCAATACAGCGAGCGACTGTGCCAGGCGGGGTTGAGTGGGCGGATCAACACCTCTTTCGTCGAGTGGTTGAATTGGTCGATCCGACAGTCTGTCAGTAAGCTGACGCGCCGCACGTGGAGACCGGCGCGATACACCCAGAATTGATGGAACACCTCGAGTGGTAGCGGTGCCATTGTAATGGCGAGCTATTACCATTTTGTCCGTCCGCACGAGAGTCTGGCGGTGGAGCTTTGCCAATCGGCTCCAAGAAAAGGCAAGCAACCACCAAGAAAATATCGGAAGCGGACTCCTGCAATGGTGGCTGGGTTGACTGATCGAAGATGCACGGTAAGGGAGCTAATAAGCTACCCCTTACCTCGATTTGGAACGAAGTAAGGGGAGATCAATCGAATAATAGGGTTTTGACTGGACTCGCGGACCAGATTTTCGCCAGGTGGCAGGCGTTTTGAGCGAAAAACACGCCAAATAGCACGTTTTCGAGTTATACACCACGGATAAAGGCGGAACTATTTTTTCAATCATGCTTATTTTCTTTTCAATATAAGTATGATTGGAAAGACTGTTCTTGACCACTTTAATAGGCAGCAACTACCGGTCGAAAACGGCAGCCAATATCCGACGGACCAAGCATTGTCCAGCTAAGGCGTTCTACCACTTTCCACCAGATATCAGG
>JBBRWF010000526.1:0-3573 GCA_038249405.1 Anaerolineales bacterium | reverse complement strand
CACCTTGATTGGTAACATTGCGTCGCTCTGGGTTGCCCTGGTTGGTCTAATCTAGTTTCACGAGCGGCTTCACACTGAATTTTGAGTCGGGTTATCACTTGCTCTGGGTGGAGCAATACTTATCATGGGTACAGACCTTTTGCTGCATCCCCGCTTCGGCATTGGCGATTTTATGGCATTGGGAACAAGTTTTTTCTTTGCAGGCTACTATCTGGCTACTGAACGAGGCAGAAAATTGCTTGACCCGCTCAGCTATACATGGTTAACAACTTTATTTGCAGCAACTACCCTGTTTATAGTCAACCTGAGTCTCGGGAATCAATTCACTGATTATTCGCAACAAACCTGCTTTGTATTCGTGAGTGCCGCTGTAGTCTCGCAAATAATAGGTTATACATCATTAGCCTATGCTCTCGGGCACTTGCCAGCATCAATCGTCTCTCCCACTATGTTTGGTAAGCCAGTACTGACCACAATACTGGCAATACCTTTGCTCGGAGAAATTCCTCACGTATTACAAGCAGTTGGTGGCCTTTTTTCGATTGCCGGGATATATCTTGTGAATAAAGCTCATACAAAAGCGGCCCAAAAACCAGATCAACAACTTTCATCTTCTTCTGAACCAAAATATTCAAAAGACATTCTCAAGAAATAATGCCATTAGAATCTATAATACTCGCTTGCGCAACTGATCGTAGAAGAGTAAACGCCCAATACCTTCCTCAGTGAAGACCAGCAACAAGATTATTGTGTACATCAACACACCCGCTGTAGATAACATAACCGGGGCGATAAGCATACATATTAACGCCATAGTAATCAACGCCACTCGAAACCAATGGATAGCCTCAAGTTTCTTTCGATTTAGATAAATTTCTACCCCTGCTTCGCAAAGCAAAAGTGACGAAGGTAAAACCGTAAAATAAATCCAAAGCACACTGGGCAGTTTAACGATTATCAAACTAGAAAATATAAAAGGGCCTAGCAAAGATTGCCCCAGCAATATTGCTGATAGAAGAAAAGAAAATAATGTAAAACTATTATTCCACGCTGGCATGCTTCGCAAATAATAAACATTTGCCATACTGTATATTAATCCAACGCCAAAAAGAGCAGTAAGCCAATGAAGGGCGGGAATATCCGCAATAAAAAGAGTAGCCAGACTCATTCCAAATAATCCCACTAATAGTGATTCTTTGCTCAGCGATGATTTTTTCAAGTTACTGATCATTCTCCAGGCATTGCGCTTGGTCCCCAGGTGAAGCAGAGCAACCAGCGTTCCAACCAACAAACAACCTCCTGCTAAAACAAGGAGGAGTGAACCCGGAATATAGTTCCCAGACATATTTAAAGCCAGGGGCTGTAAATATAGTAATAAATCAACCCAAATAATCCCCACAGCCATTTGGACAAGCAGTGTAAATATTACCAGCGGTAATTCGCTTTTTGGCTTGCCTGTTTTAACTTCCTCGCGGTTTGCAACCACCTTCTTGATGTTATTTGCCATTGCTGGGTGTTTTTTTACCAGAACGTGTGGCTGTGTTCGAGAATATTCTGGCATCGGGTAAGGATGTTCAGCGCCAGGCAAACTCCAAAGTGGCGCTTCGTATCCTGACTCGGAATACGATTTATCCGTGGAGAAACCTAAAACCCGCATCGGGCAGGCCGCTACACAGGCAGGCGATTCACCGGCATCGATTCGATCAGCACAAAAATTACACTTCGACATGAAACCAGCAGCACAATCATATTGCGGCACCGCATACGGGCAGGCCCAATTGCAGTATCCACACCCAATACATTTTGAAGAATCTAAAATAACGATACCGTCATCTCGAACGCGATATGCGTTTGTTGGACAAACGCCAGCACACTTCGGATGGATACAATGGTTGCAAGCCATAGAAAAATTGTAAGCAAAAACATTATTTACCCAGGCATCACCGGCTCGTTGCCACTCACCCCCCGAGATTTCAAACACTCTCCGCCACAAAACACCACCCGGAAGATTGTTTTTATCCTTACAAGCCGCTTGACAGGCTTTGCATCCTGTACAAGCAGATGCGTCAAATGTAAATATGTAGCTCAAGACTTTCTCCGTAAAAAGCTAAAAGATGTCTTATTAGTTTCTGCAGACAATCTTTCATCATCTTGATGATGCTTTTTAACTTGAACCATCATGGTATGCTGCGCAGATCCAAACGCAAAAGGTGTCCAGCGAGCAGACGTCAACAAGTTAACACAACCACCATAATCGATTCCATTTTCTCCAGGTTCGTACCAGGCGCCTTGTGGGATATCCACCACGCCCGGCAGTATCCTGGAAGTCACCCTGCAGGGCATGATAATCGTGCCGCGGGAATTAAATACAGTGACTTTGTCGCCATCTTGAATACAACGTTCAGAAGCATCAAGGTTATTAATGTAGATGCGTTGCGGAAAAGCCTCTTCCAGCCAATCATTGTTATGATGTGTTGAGTGGACTCTGTGCAAAGAGTGATGCCCAAGTGCTTGTAAAGGATAAATTAGGCAATCACCAGAAAAAGGGCTCTCCCATTCCTGAATATACTTGGGCACGGCAGGGATGTTTTTGGGATCACCTAAATCGAATAATTCCTTTGAAAATATTTCTATCTTTCCACTGGGAGTCTTCAGCGGAAATTTCTCTGGATTATTTCGAAAATTTTCGAAAGCAATTTCAGGGTTGGTAACATTTTTTGACCATGCGCCTAGATTTGATTCGACAAATTCATCAAGTGTTGGCAAATCAGGGTAGCGTATTCGCCTGAACTCATTCAAACAATACTCTACCCAATCTCGCTCGTCTCTCCCCTGGCTAAATGTATCCCCAATTCCTAATAACTCAGCCAGGTCGGCGCATATCCTGTAATCAGATTTGCATTCACCCGGTGGTTCAACCAACTTTGGCTGCAATATAACTTCATCCCCATATTTCCATCCGTCTTCAACCCCCCAGGTTTCAAATTGAGTGCAAGCCGGCAAAATAACATCTGCAAATCGAGCGCTTGACGTTATAAAATTATCCTGAACAACGATAAACTCCACCAATGATGTGTCACGCAAAATATCTGCGGTTCGATTGATGTCAGCGTGTTGATTTATCAGGCAATTTGACGCTACAGCGTAAATCAGCTTTATATTATTATCAAGCCTGCCAACCCCTCTTACGCCATCCGCGGATGTCATATTTTTTCCACGCAGGCACGCTTCAGTCCATAAGAAAACAGGTATCTCGGCCTTTACTGGATTTTCTTCTTTGGGGAATACCGTCTCTAACCCGCCCCCATCTGGTGCTTGTAAGCCCAGGCCGCTTGCCCAACCACCATGTATCCCTACATTCCCGGTAATCGCGGCCAAAACACAACCAGCTCGAACAACCTGTTCCCCATAAGCTCTCCGCTGCATTCCATACCCCTGGTAAAGTACCGCTGGCTTAATAGTGGAATATTCCCTGGCTATCCGTGTAATAACTTCTGCGGACACTGCCGTAATTGCCTCCGCCCATTGCGGAGTCTTAGCAACGCCGTCTGAAACACCTAAAATATAGTCACT
>JBBRWF010000525.1:0-3574 GCA_038249405.1 Anaerolineales bacterium | reverse complement strand
GATAAATTCACCATAGGCACCATCGTCGCCTTTGGTTCGTATCTCAGCACCTTATACGGCGCACTGCAAGGCCTCGCGGGCGCGCCTGTCGAATTCAGCACAAGCATGGTTTCCTTCGAGCGCGTCTTCGAGATCATTGACCTGCCACACGACATCGAAGAGAAAAAGGATGCATTCGTTCTCAAGGATGCAAAAGGCGAACTCGCGTTTGAAGATGTCAGCTTCAAATATTCGATCAACGAAAACATCATGCTCAGCGAAGTCAAACGCTATGGGAGCATGGCGAATGTAGGCGCAGTGTTATCGGGAGGAAAGAAGTCTGCAGACGATGGACCGAAGACGGTGGACCGTCCACCGTCCGCCGTCCTCGGTCAAGCCGCGCCCGAGCCTGTTCAAACATCTCAAGCACGAGTCGTCGCTTTGGAGGGAATCTCCTTTACCGCCAAGCCCGGGCAGTTGATCGCCCTCGTCGGCCCTTCTGGCGCTGGCAAAACCACGCTGACCTATCTCATCCCTCGTCTGTACGACCCCACCAGCGGAGTCATCCGCATCGACGGGCACGACCTGCGCGATGTGACTCTCGACTCGCTCGCTGCCACGATCGGCATGGTGACGCAGGAAACGCATCTCTTCCATGACACCATCCGCACGAATCTCACGTACGCCAAAATGGACGCCACACAAGCCGAGATCGAAGCCGCCGCGCGCGCCGCCAACATTCACGATTTTGTGGCAGGTCTGCCTGACCGATACGACACCATCGTTGGTGAGCGCGGCTATCGCCTGAGCGGCGGCGAAAAACAGCGCGTGGCCCTCGCCAGAGTCATTTTGAAGAACCCAAGGATTTTAGTTTTAGACGAAGCCACCAGTTCCCTCGACAGCGAATCTGAATCCCTGATTCAGGATGCGTTAAAACGAGTCATGGCAGGCAGGACCAGCATCGTCATCGCCCATAGATTGAGCACAATCTTATCTGCTGATTTAATTTTGGTTATGGATCGAGGAAGAATCGTAGAAAAAGGAACCCACGATCAATTGCTCGCAACAGGTGGGTTGTATAGTCAGTTATATGAAACGCAATTTAGAGGGGAGAGGGTGTAACTACAGATTTTGTAGGGGCAGATGACCATCTGCCCTATATGGTTCGTTATGCCGTAGCCTACTTATTCCGATCGACCACAGCCTTGACCAGCTTCACTGCAATACTGCCCCCGGGCACGATCGTACCGATAGCGTCGGCAGTCACATCGAACAGGAAATCACGAGTGATGATCCCCTTGATCTGGTCGCTCCACTTTTTGCCGCCCGTTTTTACTTCCCCGGTAAGAGCATCGAATTCGACGATCACTTTTTTGTTCTTCGCCGCCCATTCATATTCGAAAGCGTAAACGGGGCGGAAGTTCAGATCAACAGTCTCGATATCCACCCGTTCCTCATGGACCGCCTGTGCGTTTTTTACAGGCCGAACGACTTCAGTCGTCACCTGACGTACCACAGCGGTTGCCCGAATCTGGGGCGGGATGAGCAATATGCCTTCGGGATTGAAGGTGTTTAGGTCGGAGATCTCAACTCTGGTGAAATTTGCATATTTCTGGAAATCTGTTTTGGCCCCACTGACAGCATCGAACGTCTGCTGGATGCGGAGTTCCTGCACACAATGCTCGATGGCTGTGAGCTTGAAAGCGGGATCGCCTTTAGGTTGAGGCATGGCAGATATATCCTGACCTAATAGGGTTACACTTTTAACTTCCTTCCAACCAGTTGTGACAGTGTAGGTGGCAGCGCGGTCGTACTTTGTTTTTGATGAGGCGGCCACCAGCCAGAACGGTTCCAGTCGATTCTCTGTTGTGGTCAGTTGAAGTTCCTCTGGTTTGTGGCGTGACAGCAGTGCCCCTACCATACCCGCCACCAGATTCATTTTCTTTTGCTCTATGCGGTCATGAGCTGTATCTACATCAAACTGAGGAGTAAGGGTATAAACATGTTCGATTGGGAGATAGATTTCCATAAGGTCATCCTATTATTAAATTGATGGTGAACTGAACGGATAGTAATCGATGTTCGCAGTATAGCACTTTTGTAACGCATTGGAGTTTATTTATTTTTCCTGAATACTTTTCAAAGCAAAAATTACAGCACCCAGTAAACTCCCACATGGGGCGAGGTCATGTATACTCAGAAAAAGATAAAACGCCAAAGGATAAAATATGAAAATCGCAATGATCTTCTTCTTTGCAGTCGCCAGTGAAGTGACCGCCACCACCGCCCTGAAATTTTCAGAGGGATTTACAAAACTTATTCCCAGCCTGATTGTCGTTGTGGGATATGGCTTGTCTTTTTACCTGCTCTCGCTAAGTTTGAAAGTCATTCCGCTTGGAACGGCATACGCGCTTTGGTCGGGCATTGGCATTGTTCTGACAGTGGTCGCGGGCGCGATTCTTTGGCGTGAACAAATGGATTGGGCACGCGGTATTGGTATCGCACTTATCATCATCGGTATTTTGGTCATCAACTTGTTTTCAAAAGTTGCAGCTCACTGAATCTTCAATTACGGATCAATTAATCTCGCCCTACGGCACGCAATTCCACAGGTAGATCGGGTGATCTGCCCAGGAATAGTCACTGGATGAAAAACCAAAACTTACTTGAGTGCTTTCGGGGAGAAAAGCGAATATCAGGTCTTTTAATTCCGCGTCGGCGGGGACATCGAAACGCAGCCAGGCATCCAGTTCTTCGCCTGTATTAATAACCGTATTCAAGGCCGTGTAATCTGCATGGTCTTTGCGATGTCCATAAGTTGGCTTGAGTTCGATGGCGCTAAATAGCGCGCTGAAATGTTCCTCGGCTGGCAGGTTCTGTTCTTGCTGACCAATATTCTTTAGGATTAGATGGATCCAGAGAAATCTTATATCGGTAGTTGGCTTTCTACTGGAGCCGTATTCAGTTATATAGCTTTCTGTGACTTCAGCTTGGTCCATTGTCACCTGGAGATCTTTGTAAACGATCATCTTCCCGCTGGATACGGGTGTGGGCAAACTCTTACTTTCTTCAGCCGACTGTGGCGTTGCTGAAGGAACGGCCGTAGGAGCAAATGATTCACTTGTGGAATTGCAGGCCGTTATCGCCGGCAATCCGAACAAGAGGATCAAAAGAAATATTAATATTTTTTTCATGCCCATCCTCTGTAATTAAATAATCTATGACCTTAGCGGATTCCGCTATCGTAATTAATATTCAATAAAGTATATGTGCTTTCAGCGACACTAAAAGGCATATCTTGTATGACCTGCATGGGTTGGGGGGATTCTAAATGTAAAACATAATCTCCCGGGGCTAATTTGATTTGGAAGCGTCCCTGATCATCAGTTTGGAATGCAGTAACTTTAGTTCCAGTTGGTGTGAAAACAGTATATGCGGCTTGATAGGGCTTATCCGGGCATGGGATATTTTCCTGCAAAACAGGACATGATGGCCCAATAGTCACAGTGCCCTCAATGCCGCTTTCAGGTGGTTGTGGAGTTGACAGACAAGCCGCCAAGAGTAGCGCAAACAGCAGGAAGGTGGGGCGAATTCG
>JBBRWF010000524.1:0-3579 GCA_038249405.1 Anaerolineales bacterium | reverse complement strand
GATCGACCATCAAATTGCATTTCAGCAGGGCAGCCTCAATCTGTCCGAGGGACCGCTGATTCGTGTGGTTTATTTTGTTTTAGGACCAGATCGTCCCGGACGCATCCTGATTGTGATTCACCACCTGGCGGTCGATGGCGTCTCCTGGCGTATTCTGCTTGATGATCTCCAGACGGCATATCGACAACAAGAACATGGCTTGATCATCCAGTTGTCACCGAAAACCACGCCTTTTCCCATTTGGGCTCAGCGCCTGGCTGAGCTCGCCGGGTCTTCTGAGATGCAACAGGAAGTAGGCTTCTGGCTGGGTAAAAGTGAAACTCCATTTCCAGTCATTCCGTTCAATGAGGTTCAGCTCAGTCAAGAAACCGCTGTTGGTAATACGGAAAGTACTGCCCAACATGTTTCAACCTCGCTTCGGCTGGATGAAACCCAGGCATTGCTTCGCGAAGTGCTGGGTGCGTATGGGACGCAAACGCTGGATATCCTCTTGACAGCACTCGCGCGCGCCTTTCAGCGCGGGACGACTTCACAGTCCCTGTGGGTCGATCTGGAGGCGCATGGCCGGGAAGATCTATTCGACGACATCGACCTGACGCAAACTGTTGGTTGGTTCACCTCGCTCTATCCTTTTCATCTCGATCTGCCCCGCGATGCTGAATCAGGCCAGGCGATAAAGCTGGTCAAAGAGCAACTGCGCGAAATTCCCCATCATGGTTTGGGGTATGGTCTTCTCCGCTATCTTTACCCAGATCCAGCTTTGAGGGAGCAGTTTAAGTCCATCCCAACTTCTCAGGTTAGTTTTAATTATCTGGGCCAACTGCCCCAGTCAAACGAAGAAGGTCTTTTTTCTGGCCTCGCCCTTGAAACCCTGGCTCACCAGCGCAGCCCAGACGCACAACGATCCTACCTTATTGAAATTAACGCCGCCATAATCCAGGGTGAACTGCGTGTCGATTGGATATTCAGCTCTCAGATCTTGCCCCGTCTTTCCATTGAACGCATAGCCGGTATTTACATGGATGAGGTGCGCAACCTCATTGCCCACTGCCAATCAGCAGAGGCAGTCGAGTATACACTTTCAGATTTTCCAAACGCCGGGCTCAGTCAGGACGAACTCCAAACTGTGCTCAAGCTGATCCCAAGGTCAAAAGAGAACATCCGGAAACGCAACCTTGAGGCGATTTACCCATTGTCTCCGATGCAGCAGGGCATGATTTTCCACACTCTTCACGCTCCTGAGTCGGGCGTTTACTTCGAACAGACCACCTTCACCCTCCAAGGACAGTTAGATTTTACGGCATTCGAGGAAGCCTGGCAGCGGGTGCTTGATCGCCACACCATTCTACGCACCTCCTTTCTTTGGAAAGGGCTGGATCGTATGCTACAGGTCGTCCACAAGGACGTCAAGATGCCCCTAGAAAGGCAAGACTGGCGAGACATTCCTTCGTCTGAACAAATAACTCGCTTGGAGACGCTCTTGTCCACGGAACGCAAGCGTGGTTTTGATCTGACCATTCCGCCTCTGCTGCGTCTGGCAGTCCTTCAAACGAACGATGAAACCTATCAAGTTGTGCTCAATCATCACCATGCTCTGCTGGATGGCTGGTCGATGTCCTTACTTTTCACAGAAGTATTCGCTAGTTATTATGCGCTCACTCGCAACCAAAATTTAACGACACAAGCGCCTCGACCTTACCAGGACTACATCTCCTGGCTGCAAACTCAGGATAGGGCGGCGGCAGAAGCATTTTGGCGCAAAGAACTGAGTGGCTTTACCCCTATCCCTGCCAGGCAAGGACTGTTCGCCGGCCCATCTCAGCCCGCCGAGCTCGAAGAGCGCCTGCCCATCGCTACAACCGCTGTATTGCAAGCCTATGCACATCAGCAGCACCTCACGGTCAACACCTTTGTCCAAGGGGCCTGGGCAATCCTCTCGAGTCGTATTTTTAAGCGCGACGAAGTCTTGTTTGGCGTCACGGTTGCGGGTCGCCCTGCTGAACTTCAAGGCTCTCTGAGTATGATCGGTCTATTTATTAACACCCTCCCCCTTCGGCTGACGGTTAATCCTGAGTCAATTCTGTCCGATTGGCTGTTTCAAATCCAAGAAAAAACAATTGCAATTCAAAAGTATGATTACGCTCCGCTGAATCAAATTCGTGTCTGGGGCGGGGTTCCGCGCAGTTCTTCTTTCTTCGACACGGTCCTTGTTGTTGAGAACTATCCTTAACTTTCGCTTCTTGATGAACCCAAGCATAATTTGAGAATTGGAAATGTGCGCACGATTGAGCAGACGTCCTTTCCGCTTACACTCGCAGTTACACTCGGACAACAAATCCAATTTAAAATTCTTTATGATCTTGGGAGTCTCGAACATGCAGTCATCCACCAGATCATGAGCCTAATGTGTCAAATACTCGAAAGTATGGCCGCAAATCCCACTCAGCGGCTGTCCACGCTGATGTTGCCAGGTCAATCCGAACAGATTCGGGCAGAAGACTGGATATTTAAAGTCGAAGTTTATCAGAAGCGACCTTCAATTTCTACGACTAACGTACAGCAGATCGGTCCGGCGTTAGAGAAGATGGAGACTACTCAAGGTAAAGTGGATCTCCATCCAGATAACCAGCTGCAGAAATTCCTGATCAATGTATGGAAAAAGCTGTTAAAAACTGAAAAAATAGGAGTTCACGACAATTTCTTCGAATTGGGAGGGGATTCACTGAGTGGGGCGATATGTATTTCACAGCTTCAAGGAACAATCAGTGAAACCATTCCCATCGCAGTCATTTTTGAATTGCCTACAGTTTATAAGTTGTCCCGCTTCCTGGAACAAAATTATCCCGCGGATATTGCGCGTTTCCTTGGGACCTCAGTTCCACCATCGGCAGTACATGCCATGACCAAAACGGAAGTCCATATAAATCCTTCTACTCTGGTGCCCATTCAAACCCAAGGAAGCAGACCCCCTTTATTTTGCATTCATCCGGCTGGCGGCGTAGTTTTTCCATATTACACGTTAGCGCATTATCTTGGAAAAGACCAGCCGCTTTATGGCATCCAGGATCCGAGTCAGTTCGATCCCCAATTAACGCCTAAAAGTATTGAGTCTATGGCCAGTGATTATCTGGTGGCGCTTAGGGCGGTTCAGGCACAAGGTCCATATTATCTATTAGGTTGGTCAGTTGGCGGTGTTGTGGCCTATGAGCTGGCGCAGCAGCTCTCCAGACTCGGCCAAAGCGTGGCGATCCTTTTTATATTAGACACGAACGCCCCACTCCCCAGCCAATCTGGACGATTTCTTTCCAAGTTAAGCGAGTGGCCCGGACGGGTCAAAAATGTCCCTTCGCTCATCAAACCCATCGCCAGTTATGTCCGCAGCGGCCTCTTTCTGATGGCAGTCTCACTGAAACGAAAAAACACAGCGACAAAAGCAAAGCCAAGCCTTCTCCATCTACTCGGCTGGGCCGGGTTGGACACCTGGCGGGCTCGCTTACTGAATGCTGCAGAGGTCGCTAGCACAGTCTCTCAGGATGACAGTCTGCTGTTGTTTGATATTCCGGCTGTAAAGCGCATCCT
>JBBRWF010000523.1:0-3593 GCA_038249405.1 Anaerolineales bacterium | reverse complement strand
TTCCACTGGCTGGTGGCGCCGGCCAGCACGATCATCCAGCCATCGGCGGTCCATACCGGACTGTGCGACGACCCGGCAGCCGAAATGCAGCAGCTCAGCAGCCACAGCCAGCCCCGGGAACAGATGTCCGCCGGTGCCCCCGCAGGCTATCGCTACCGTATTGGTGGGTCGCACAGTCATGAGAGCTGGGTTGGCGGCCTTTCCTGGTCCATCGTTTCACTGGCGATCGGCTGCGTCAGGCGCGCCTGTCGGGCAACGCTGAGCAGCAGTCCTACGCCGATCAGCATCATCAGCAAATTGGAGCCGCCATAGCTGATGAAAGGCAGCGGCAATCCCTTGTTCGGCAACGCGCTGGTAACCACCCCGATGTTGATGAACGCTTGCAGGCCGATCAGGAAAGAGATGCCAGTGGCCAGGAGCATCCCGAAGGTCTCCCTCGCGCGCGTGGCGATGATCAACCCGCACACAAAAATCAAAACATACGCCAGCACCACCAGCAGGGTGGCAATCACTCCCAGGTCCTCGCCAATGATGGAAAAGATGAAATCAGTGTGGTGCTCGGGAACGAACCCCAGCTTTTGCCGGCCGTTGCCCAGTCCCAGGCCAGACCACCCACCCGAGCCAAGGGCGAGCATTGCCTGGTAAGCCTGGTAACCGACTTCGTTCTTGTTTTCTCCCTGGTTAAGCCACGCCACCACCCGTTTGCTCCGAATCGGGTCGTGCCAAACCGAATACGCCAGGAAACATGTCCCGGCGAGGACCACCGGCACCACATAACGCCAGCGCACGCCCGCAATCAGCAGCATGGTGCCGCAGACCACCGCCAGCAGGATGGTCGTGCCCCTATCAGGCTCGACGAAGATTAGCCCCAGCACCACGCCGATCATGGCTCCGGGCAAAACCAGGCCGCGCCTGAACGTGCTCATGCAGCGGGGATGGGCATCGACGTACCAGGCCAGGGTCATGATGAGCGCCAGCTTGGCAAGTTCAGAAGGTTGAAAACGAGCGACGCCCAAATTGATCCAGCGTCGCGCACCGTTGATGCGCATGCAGATATCCGGTATGGGCACGAGCACCAGCGCCAACAGCAGGACGGAAAAGATCAGCATCGGGAGCGCAAATTTCTTCAACAATCGGTAATCCACCGCTGCCGCAACGCCGCAAGCCACCAAACCCAGCGCGCCCCACACCAGCTGCATAATCAGGTAGCGCGCCCCCACCTGGGCCATGCTGGAGCTGTAGAGCATCACCATTCCCAGAGACATCAGGGCTGCCACACAAAAAACCAGAGTTGTAGCCGCCAGCTTCATGTTGCCACGGGCCTTGCTTGCACATGGCCCCGGAGTACAGTTTGCCTGTTCTCCGGGGCTGGGACACTCAACCTCGCCGGCGCCTGGCCAGGGGCGGCAGGTTGCCGCCACAGCCTGAGCAGGTGCTGGCTGACGCCTTTCATTTCATTCAACAGACCATGCGCGCAATGACTTCGCTTTGCTCAAAGCCCAGGTTGCCTACTGGGTGGGCCCGGGAGTCGGCGCCATGGCGGGCAGGCTCGGCGGTGCCGGCGCCGCCGCTGGCGCGGGAGTTGGAGCGGCCTGCGCTTTCACCGGGATCTTCAATTTCTGGCCGACCTTGATGCGATCCGTTTTCAGATTGTTGGCGGAGCGGACGGCCTTGACTGTCACCCGATGCTGGCTGGCGATCTTCGAGAGCGTGTCGCCCGATTTGACGGTGTATGACTTGCTGGAAGCGCTTCCACTCGCCGCGGCAACCGGGGCGGGAGACGAAACCGGTGCATACTCAGCGCCCGGCGCCGGCGCCGCTGTCGGGGCGGGCACTTGAAGCTTCTGTCCAATCTGCAGTTTGGTGGGCACCACGTTCGGATTTGCGTCCGTAATGGCGCGCACCGAGACGCCAAACTTCTTGGCGATGGAACTAAACGAATCGCCGCGCGCGATCGAGTATTCGGTCGTCCCGGCGGGCGCTACAACCGCTGCAGTTCCTGGCAGACCTGGAGTCGGTATCATGGCAGCATTGGTTTCCGGCAGCGACATGGTGCCTGGAGGGTTCGTGTCAATGGGCCCCGGAACGTTGGTTTCGGGTGCGTAAGGTTCAAAACGCGGTTCCGCGTTGGTGGCCACATCCGGCACCACAGCAGGTTCGACTTCCTGCTCCTTCTTGCAGCCCGCCATCAGGAATGCGAGCAGACCTACGCAATGAATTGCGAGGACGAAGAAGACGACGATTTTTACCCGGGCGCGCCCGGTGTTTTTTTGCTCCGATAAGGAGTCTTGAGGACTGAGTGGATTTTGGTTGTTCATGTTTGGGCCCTGTGGCGTTATGGTTGAGTTCAATTTACATCCCGGTGGGCGTTGTCGCCCGCTAAAATTATTTGCTCTAAATCCTTCCCGCAGCGCTCTGTTGGCGCACTATTGTTGCTTATATTGGGGTGTGCTCTGCGCACACCGCTATCTGTTGATTTCCCCGCGCCCCTAAAGCTTTCCCTACGGTTGGTATAGTTTCGAAACTGGTCAATGTTCGAAAAAGCTGGTGAAAGCAAAACTACATCGCCGCAGGCAGCACTTTTGGCCGCTTGAGACACTGCTTCTAACAATGAATCAGCCGGCGTGCAAGGAGTAAAAGGACGTTCGTCGCGCTGCGCGTCTTCGGAGCGGGCACTGGTAAGGATCCTTGCGCCCGACGATACCCGTCGGCAACTGTTTAAACCATTGTTAATCAGGCTTTTGCCGCAGCATCTGATAATTAAGATTCGATCGGTATTTTGCATTTAGCGGATTTTCAAGGTGCTCAGCGCCAAAACTGCAAAAAGCACGCAGAGAATGTAGAAACGCATGACGACCTGGCTCTCATACCAGCCTTTTTTCTCAAAATGGTGATGCAACGGAGCCATCAAGAAAACCCTTCGCCCGGTGCCGTAGCGTCGGCGAGTAAAACGGAACCACCCCGTCTGGAGCATGGACGAGGAAGCTTCAATGACAAATATCCCGCCCGCGATGACCAGCACAAAAGGCTGGTGGATCAGAACCGCGATGATTCCCAGTGCGCCACCCAAAGCGAGGGAGCCGGTATCCCCCATGAACATTTGCGCCGGATGGCAGTTGTACCAGAGGAACCCCAGGCCCGCCCCGATGATTCCCGCGCAGAACACGGTCAGTTCGCCCGCGCCTGGCACATATGGTATCTGCAGGTAAGCGGCCGCCCGGGAATTACCCGCCACGTAGGTCAACACCAGAAAAACAAAAGAAACGATGACGGTGCAACCTATCGCCAGACCGTCCAATCCGTCCGTGAGGTTCACCGCGTTCGAACTTCCCACGATGGTCAGCATGGTAATCACCAGCCCGGCCCCGGCGGCCCCGGTCGCGATGGGGTGCTTGTAGAATGGCACCATGATCTCCGTGACCAATTTGTTGGTGGACGGCCTGCTCAGCAGGTACAGGCCGATGAACAGCGCCAGGAGGCCTTGCACCCAAAGTTTGATCTGTGATTTCGCGCCCCCGCCGCTCTGCTGAATGATCTTGGCATAGTCGTCGTAGAACCCCAGGCCCGTCAGCACCACGACCGACAACAAAGCC
>JBBRWF010000522.1:0-3597 GCA_038249405.1 Anaerolineales bacterium | reverse complement strand
CAGACGGCGACACGTATCTTTACAACAATCCGCTCAAAGTGCAGGGTGATATTCGCCGACGTGCCTGGTATTCAGTACCTTGCTGCCCGTCCAATCTTTCACGCACCTGGGCTCATATCGGCAAATATATTTATTCTTATGAACAGGATGCAGTTTGGATTCACCAATTCATCGGCAACGCTATCCAGGCTAATGTCGACATACCGTTAAAAATTTCGATGCAATCCAGTCTGCCATTTGATGGGATGGTAACGATCCAGGTAAATCCAAATACCCCCAACCCAGTGTGCCTGTATTTACGCCGCCCATGCTGGAGCGGGAACTTCCGAGTGAAATTAAATGGAGAACATTTGCCTGTAAACCAGCCTGAAATTCTAACTATCTTCGAAAGTACTGCGCAGGGATATGATCCACGCCAGAGTCAATTTTTGGAGATCAAACGAGTCTGGCAAGCAGATGATAAACTTGAAATAGAATTTGAGTTGCCCATTCAGGTGCGCCGCGCACATCCAAAAGTCAAGGGACATTCCGGCAAGGTTGCCATCACCCGCGGGCCGCTGGTTTACTGCCTGGAAAGCATCGACAACCCGGGTTTGGATTTATTCAACATCCAACTCAACCCCAGCAGCCTGCACGCTGAAACTGACCCGGACATGCTGGGGGCTATCACCATGCTGAAAGCCGAGGGCAGCAACGGCGAACAACTGGTCCTTATTCCCTATTACCGATGGGGCAATCGCGGGCCATCACAAATGAATGTCTGGATCGACACTATCCAATAGGCTTGGCTGATTTTATTACCCCTTTCTTCTCAATAAAATGGCTAAACCGGCACAGTTTCTCCACTGCACCAGGTAAATAATCAAATGTTACGAAAATACCCCAGGGAACTCGTCAAGCTGATTTATAACCCAACTTCCGGGCGTTCTGATGCTGAGCCAACCCTGTTGCAAAATATCATTCGCGGGCTTCAAACACTGCATTTCACTCCAGAAGTGTATTTAACCCAGCCTGGTGATGACTTGAAATCCATCATTCTGGATGCGCTGCACCGTAAAATACACCTGTTCATCGTGTGCGGTGGCGACGGCACGATAGAAGCGGTTGCAAGCCATTTAATTGGTAAACGCGCCAACCTGGGAATCATCCCGGCGGGAACGCAAAACAATGTTGCTCTCAGTCTGGGCATTCTAAATGAGACAACCAAAGCGCTGGAATTACTAAGAAACGGCCGCCGCAGTAAAATTGATATTGGAATTGCAAAAAGTGAGCACTCAGAGGTTTATTTTCTGGAAGTCTGCTCAGCAGGTTTATATTCTGCACTTTTCCAGTCGGCTGATAATTTACAAAAAGGGAATCTTTCAAGCATTGGTGAACTTCTCACCACGCTGACCGCCTTTCCATTGGCAAAAATTGATATGCTGTTGGAAAATAAACAACAGGTCAATCTGGAAGGGCATGTGGCATTGATTGCAAACCTCCCTTATTTTGGGCTGAATTATCGCGTAACTCCGGACGGTTCTTTTGATAATGGTCTTTTGGATGTCATGGTATTTAGCAAATTTTCGAAACTTGAACTGGTTGGCAATATGCTGCAAACCACTGGAGAAGAAGCTGGCAATCACCGCATCCGTCGCTATCGGGTAAAAACGGTGGAAATCAATACAGTGCCAGCCATGCCGGTTCAAGCGGACGGAACTGCGCTCGGAAATACACCGGTCATAATCAACGTAAAACAAAAAGCTCTTTCAGTCATCACCGGCATGCCAGCCCGCGCCTAAGCAACAATCAGCGTTGGGGCTTTCTGCGCAACTTAAACATTCTGCGGTTTTTCAAGAAACAACACAGGTAATAATCCCCGCCGTAAAACCAAAATCAACTCAACTTAAAATAAAACGAAGTGCCTTTGTCCACTTCGGATTCAGCCCAAACTCTGCCACCATGCCGGTGGATGATGCGCTGAACAGTTGCCAAACCAATCCCGGTGACTTCAAATTCATCTGCTGCGTGCAAGCGTTGAAAAGCGCCAAACAGCTTTCCGGCGTAAGCCATTTGGGTCTCCCCCTTCCAGTATAATCGGCACCACGCGGACTGTATAATTACGATGTTCACCATTTGGCCCAGGACCGGCTGTTTCATATTCCTGGCTTGTTCTGGTTGCAAAAACTTCATTAAGCTAACGGGATAATATTTCGTGCTGTTCATCCGGAACCCAACCATAAGTAGTTGAACCTAAAACTTCATCACGGTTCAACCCAAGAATGATAAAAATATTCTCATCCAACTATAGAATTCGTTTTGATAATAAAATGGATAAATACGCACTCATAATGATGGTGTGTAAACCTTCGCAAAAGCCGGAGTTGATATGCACAAACTTATTATTACCGGGAAGAACACTGAGCAATATCGCACTTTGATCGAATCCGCAAAATTACCGGACTTAAATGTCGTGGATTCCTTTGATGATGTGGATATTATCCTGGGTGAACCAACCAGTATTCGAAAATTGCTTCCGAACTTATCCGCATTAAAATGGGCACAGGCCACCTGGGCGGGTGTAGAACCTTTATTGGACGAATCACTGCGGCGCGATTACACTCTGACCAATGCACGTGGTGTTTTCGGTGGATTAATTTCCGAGTTTGTTTTTGGTTACCTGCTTTTACATGAGCGAAAAATATTGCAGCGTTTGGAAGCCCAAAAACAAACACAATGGGATAACAGTCTAACAGGTACCCTGCGAGGGAAGACGATCGGGCTGTTGGGAGTAGGTTCCATAGGTGCACACCTGGCAGGTATGGCAAAATGTTTTGGTATGCGCGTGCACGGTTACACTCGTTCCAGCGAAATAAGCTCGCAAGTTGACCGGTATTATCACGGCACAGAACTGCAATCCTTCGCTGCCAGTCTGGATATATTAGTCAGCGTTTTACCTGACACAAAAGAGACATGTGGAATTATCAACGCAGAGCTACTAACGGCTCTACCCGATGGCGCCACCCTGATTAATGTCGGACGCGGCAGCGCTGTGGATGAAACCGCGTTAATGGCTGCATTGGATAATAATCAACTGGCAATGGCTGTGCTGGATGTTTTTGAGCAGGAACCCCTATCCGCGCAGCACCCTTTTTGGAAGGCAAATAATCTTTTCATCACCAGTCACACCGCGGCGCCTAGCTTTCCCATTGATATCGCCGGGGTCTTTATTGAAAATTACTGGCTTTTTTTAAATGGAAAACCCTTAAAATACCAGGTAGATTTTGAACTCGGGTATTGATTCTGCTTTTCTTTACAGCTGCAATATTACAATCAACACGCAATCAATTCCATTTTTTTACAGGAAAGAAACATGAACAGGAAAAACCTTCCCTTAAAATGGTGGCAAAACGTAGTAATCTACCAGATTTATCCGCGCAGCTTTATGGATTCCAACAATGATGGGATTGGCGATTTAAACGGAATTATCGAAAAATTGGGCACGGTTCAAAAAAGCTAAAAAAGTAGTCGCAGCAGCTTTACAAATTATGGAATGGACTGATGCCGGGTACAAACGAAGTAGCCCCGGCGGAACGGGTAGGATGGTAGTATGGTGTT